>JAZDFJ010000014.1:0-4603 GCA_043807995.1 Candidatus Woesearchaeota archaeon | reverse complement strand
AGGATTATCGTTGCCATGAACTCAAGCTGCGGAACAATAAAGCACGTGATAAATGAGCTAAGGAAAAAAGGGGAAAAAGTAGGACTTCTGAAAATTAGAGTGTTCAGGCCTTTTATGCCTGAAATAATTGTCAGGCATCTTGAAAGCTCAAAGGCTGTTGCTGTGCTTGACAGGGCAGCGTCTTTCGGCGCATACGGCGGACCTTTGTTTTCAGAGATAAGAAGCGCATTCCATGAAAACAAGAAAAAGCCTCACATAATAAATTACATTTACGGCCTTGGAGGCAGGGACCTGACAACAAAACTTGTTGAGCAGGTTTACAATGAATTGAAAGATGTTGCATCAGGCAATATTGGTCCTGAAACAAGAACCTTGGGAGTGAGGGAATAAGAGAACAGGAGCAAGAGAAAAAAAGAAAAGAACAGGCGCTAAAACAATAAGCAGGGCAATAAAAAAATGACAAATGTAAAAGATCTTGCAAACAGAGAAGACAGGCTGGTGTCAGGGCATGGCATGTGTCCTGGCTGTGGCATTGCAATAATTGCAAAGCAGGTTTTAAGAATCGTTAAAGAGCCTGTTGTTGTTGCAAACGCGACTGACTGCCTTGAGGTCTCTACAACTATGTTTCCATTCAGCAGCTGGAAAACTCCGTGGATACACAATGCATTTGAAAATGCTGCAGCCACTATTTCAGGAGTGGAAACCGCGTACAGGGCTCTGAAGAAAAAAGGAAAGATAAGCAAGGAGCTCAAATTCCTTGCGTTTGGCGGAGACGGGGGAACATATGATATAGGGCTGCAAAGCCTGAGCGGAGCGCTTGAAAGAGGCCATGATTTTGTCTACATCTGCTATGATAATGAAGCCTATGCAAACACAGGATTCCAGAGAAGCTCTGCAACTCCTTTAGGAGGAAGCACCACATCAGATCCTGCAGGCTCTGCAAGGCCTGGAAAACTCGAGTTTAAAAAAGACCTGACAGGCATTGTGGCAAGCCATCATATTCCCTATGTTGCGCAGGCATCAATAAGCAACATTCCTGATTTTATAAGAAAGATTGAAAAGGCATTTTCAATAAAAGGGCCGTGCTTTATCAATGTGCTAAGCCCCTGCATTCCAGGCTGGAATATACAGGACAACATGGCTGTTGAGGTTTCCAAGCTTGCTGTTGACAGCTGTGCCTGGCCGTTGTATGAAATAGAGAATGATGAATGGATGTTAAATCATGATCCCGCTGATAAAAAGCTTGCTGTGATTGATTGGCTTAAAGTGCAGGGAAGATTCAAGCACCTGTTTAAGCCAGAGAACAAGTGGCTTCTTGACAGGGTGCAGCAGGAGACAGACAAGAGATGGGAGCTGCTGAAGAGGAAATGCGAGAAGCGAGCTTAGATAAACTTATTGTTCTGCACTAGCCTTTTAAATGCAATATTCTGAAAATCAGGAAAAATGAAATTCTCAGTCAGCTCTCTAGAAAGGTTTAAACATAAACAAGGATTCCCAAAGTCATGGCAGAATACGGCGTAGTAATGCAAAGCAACTGCTGGTACGGGTTTCCACAACCAAAGTTAGAGATAGGAACCCAGGTGGTTGTTAGACAAGGTTTTCCTGATGAAGACAGCGCTCTCGCATATGCCCAAAAGAGAGCTAGTTGGAGAATGACAAATGAACTTTTCGTTCCAAGCGGTTTAGAATCAGATTTCCAAGACGGCGATATTTATCTTACCAGAGAATCCCCCAGCACAGCAGGGATAAAAACCATTCGCTGCATGAGAATTGGCGTCCGCAGATTAAGCTGAGATGCCAGAATTCTATCAAACATAAAAAACTCAAGGCTGATCTTCATAAGGCTTTTTCTTAATGTCTGTCCTCCGCACATAAAATGTAGCGCCTGTGCCAGGATCTCTAACCTCTATATACTCGTCAGCGCGGATCACAACGCGATCGCACCCACCTTCCACGCCCTCATTTATATGGCCTCTTGGTTGAAAACCGAATTTTCTTCTTTGAGCCAAGTCCGCAGCTACTCTATCAAGGCTTTCTTCAAAATGGAGCACTCTAAGAATCATACGGCGGGTTAACATATGCAAACGAAAAACACGCCAGTATAAAAAAATTGTGGTACTGTAACACAACAATAAAAACATATAAATAGCCCTCGCGATAACTTATCTGCATGGCTGAAAAAGTTAAAGGCTTTATTATATATCCGACATACAGGATAGATGACTACAAAGCAAGAGTCTATCTGTTTGGAAGGCTTGAGAACGGGCAGTCTTTTCTGACTATCAATGACTACACGCCTTATTTCTTTATAAAGAAAAAAGACCTGAAAGACGCCATTGAAGCTGTGAATGTTGATTTTGACCATGAAGATGCAGGGCTCAAAAATTTCGAGGGAGAGCCTGTTGTCAGGATAGGCGTGAATGTTCCTAGGCAGGTCGCTGACCTGAGAAAAAAGTTTGAGGAAAAAAACATAATCTGCTATGAGGCTGACATCAGGTTTGCATACAGGTATATGATAGACAATAATCTTCTCGGCGCATTAGAGATAGAGGGAGAATACACAAAAGGCGAGTTTGTGGACAGGGTTTATGACGAGCCAAGGATAACTGCATTGAATGATCCAAAGCACGAGTTCAGGCCAGAGCTGAAAATACTATCCATTGATATTGAGACAGCATGCACAGCAAGGACCAATCCGAAGGCAAAGCTCTATTCAATAAGCCTTTATTCAAAGGATTATAAAAAAGTGCTGATTGTTTCTGAAAAAGACAGCCTGAAAAACTGCATCTGCTTCAAGAATGAAAAAGATCTTATAGTAAGATTCAAGGACTTGGTGCACCAGCTTGACCCTGACATTATCACAGGATGGAGCGTTATTGATTTTGACCTGAAATTTCTGGAGAGAAAATTCAAGAAATACGAGATCGACTTCAATCTGGGAAGAGATGAAGAGAATTGCAGCCTAAAGATAAGCAATGATTTTTTCAGGGCAAGCTCTGCTGATTTCAACGGCAGGGTAGTTCTCGACGGACTTTTCCTTATCAAAAATTCTTTTATAAAACTCGACGATTACAAGCTTGACACTGCAGCAAGAGAGCTTATCGGCGAGAAAAAACTGATTTCCAAGGAGCAGAACAAGCCAGAGATGATAGAGCATTATTTCAAGGAAGAGCCTCAAAAGCTGGCAGACTATAATCTCAATGACTCAAAGCTTGTCTATGATATTCTTGAAAAAAAGAACATAATAGACCTCTGCATCGAGAGAGAGCTATTGACTGGAATGCCGATGGACAGGATAAACGCGAGCATCGCCACACTTGATTCTTTATATCTGAGAGAGCTGAGAAAAAAGGGGTTTGTTGCTCTGTCTTCTGCTTTTGGCAAAAAAGACAAGCCAATAACAGGAGGATTTGTCCTGAGCTCAAAGCCAGGAATTTATGATTATGTTATTGTGTGTGATTTCAAGAGCCTGTATCCAAGCGTTATAAGAACATTCAACATCGACCCATTGATGTTTGTGAAAGACTGCAAAGGCAGGGATCTTGTCAAGGCTCCCAACAATGTGTGCTTTAAAAAAGAAAAAGGCATTTTGCCTGGAATCCTTCAAAGGCTTTGGGAGCAGAGGGACAGGGCAAAAAAGAGAAAGGATAGCATTGCAAGCCATGCAATAAAAATCGTCATGCTTTCTTTCTGGGGAAGCCTTGCAAGCCCGAACTGCAGGTATTTTGACTGGGACCTGGCAAATGCAATAACAAACTTTAGCCAGCATGTTATCAAGCTTTCAATGAAAAGAATAAGCGAGCTCGGCTATGATGTGATTTACGGAGACACTGATTCTGTTTTTATCAGGCTGGATGCTGACAGCGTCGAGGAGTGTGAAAAAGCAGGGCTAAAAATCCAGAAAGATATCAATCAATACTTGAAAAAACACGTCGAGGAAGATTATGGCATGGAAAGCTGTCTTGAGCTGGAGTTTGAAAAGGTGTACAAGAGATTCCTGATGCCGCGCATAAGAAAGGGCGATGCAGGAGCTAAAAAAAGATATGCCGGCCTTCTTGTGCAGGGAGAGAATGAAAAGATCGACATTACGGGCCTTGAATTTGTCAGGCGCGACTGGACTGAATTAAGCAAAAAATTTCAGATGGAACTTTTGGACAGGATTTTCCACAAGCAGGAGGTTTTCATTTATATCAAAAAATTTGTTGAAGACATAAAAGAGGGAAAGCATGATGAGCTGCTTGTCTATAAAAAAGCAATAAGAAAAAGCCTTGACGAATACACTAAGACGACACCGCCTCATGTAAAGGCTGCGAGAAAAATGAATGAGGTGATAAGCAACCTTATAGAATATATTGTGACTGTCAATGGCCCGGAGCCTGTGGGAGAGATTAAAAGCAGGATAGACTATGACCATTACATCGACAAGCAGATAAAGCCGATTGCAGACTCTGTACTATCCTTTTACAACCAGAGCTTTGACGACATAATAAAAGGCTCCACACAAAAGGGGTTGTTTGACTACTGAGGTTATCAAAAAATGGGCATCCTTGATTTTCTGAAAAAAAGCAGGCAAAAGCAGGAGGTTGAGATAGAAAAACCAAGA
>JAZDFJ010000013.1:0-2762 GCA_043807995.1 Candidatus Woesearchaeota archaeon | reverse complement strand
CAAGCTCTTTTTTCTCGTCCTTTATCCTTGTGCTTACTGTGTCGATGTACGTCTTTATCTTTCTCCTCTCGTCAAGGTCTTTCAGGATAACTCTTTCAGCATCTTCAGCCCTTTTCTTGAAGTCGTTCAGCTTTTCAGACTCCTGCTTCAATGCCTGGTTTTTCCTTTCAAGCTCTCTTTCCTTTCTCTCGAGGCTGCTGATTTTCGAGCCCAGGTATGCGCTTTTTTGTTCGAGTGTCGAGTCGCTTTTCGCGAGAAGCTCTTTCCGCTTCTGAAGGCTTTCAACCTCTTTTTTCAGCGCAAGATCCTTTTCCCTTAGCTCCCGCTCTTTTCTGTCAAGCTCTTCTGTCATGCTCTTTATCTCAGAATACCTTCCGCCGAGAGTGTCGACGTTCTTTTCAAGATACTGTTCTCTCTGCTCTAGGCCTTCTCTTTTTTTCCTAAGGGCTTCTGCCTTTCTGAGAATGTCATGGGCCTCTTCTTTATCCTGCTTAAGCTTGCTCTCTTCAAGCCTCAGGTCAGCCAGTTTTTTTAGGTATTTCTCTTTTATGTCAGCGAGAGACGCCTCGATTGTGTCTATGTTCTTTTTCTCCTTTTTGAAGCGCTTCTCAAGCTCTTTCTGGATGCCTTTTTCAAGCTCGTCGTCAAAGTTGAGCTCTTTTTCAACAAGCTCTTTTTCTCTCTTATCAAGCTCTCTCAGCCTCTTGTCATACTCCTGCTTTTCCTTTGAGAGGTCTTTGTGTATTTTGTCGTTGCTTTTTTTGACTATGTCAAGCTCTTTCTTTTTGTCAAGGATGTGGTTGCTGATTATTTTTTTGTGCTCCTCGAATGCACTGAGAAGATTCTTTTTCAGTATCTGCTCTCTTGCCTTTTCATTTTTTTCAATCTCTTTCAGGAGATTTTTTATAATCTTTATCCATGATGCCTTGTTGCTTGTGACGAATTTCCTGAATTCGTTCGGGTTCAGCTCGTACATTGAATTAAGAAGCTCTTTTATTGATTCTGCATTTTTTATCTCATATAATTTCCTCTGCGAGGGCGTTGTTGCAGACTGAAGCTCTTTCTGGAGCTTTTCATGCTTTTTCAGAATTTCCTCAAATGCCTCATCAATCTCCCTGTGGAATTTCAGCCTATCTGTTATAGGCACAGTAATCATTGCGGTTTCTTCTGGAATTTCTTCCCGAACAGCTGTTTTCTGTACAGCCTGTTTCACTGCTTTTTTCCTGCTTCCGCCTCTGTCTTTAGCTGCTGGCATTTCAGATTTTTGAATTTCCTTTTCTGCCTGATTGAAATGTGGAACTGCTTTTTCATCTGTCCAGCTTATGTTTTCTTTCGGCTTTATGGCTTCTCTTGACTCCTCAGCAGCCTCTTCTGCCTCCTCTTCTTCAGCAACAGTCGGAAAATCAGGGAGATCAGAAATCTCCATAGCATCTTCAGAGCCTAAATCATCAAAGTTGTTTCTGGGCGCAGGTTTTTGTGCGCTTTCAGAAATCTGCGCAGTTTCCTGTTTGTTCTTTTTTGCAAAAATGCCTAGAAACTGCCTTTTCGGCTTTTCCTCTTTTTTTAATTCAACTTCAGCCTTTGCATTATATGTTGTCTCCTGCTCCGCAAATGGATTTACAGGAGGTAAAATATCCTCTGCCACCACATTGCACCCCCGCTTGTGAAAATAATCTGCCACGCCAACCAAACCGGCTAAAACATGATTTTATGGTTTTTTGGCCTTTTTTTAATATAATTTTAATATAAATATCAGCTATTATGCTGTAAACTTGCTTTTCTATATAAAAAGCTTTGTTGCTTCTGAGGAATGAAAACGATATTTATCTGGGCGGGGGCTGGCAAAAACCGAAATATTAAAAATCAGGGATTGTTTTATCAGCATATTTCAACAATACAAGACACTTTTGGTGGAGAAAATGAGATGCCCAGTCGATTCACGCAGTTACAATCTTTCTCACTATTTGGTGTTACAGTGTGCTGAGCTTAAGGAGCATAAATGGTATTTGTCTCAAAGAGCCGGGCATGATGTTGGCCCTGATGCCGCGCTTTGGGATTGGATACAAAGCGGGCATGCCGGGAGATTTCAAAGAGCATATTTTAGGCATCCCAGAAGAATTGAAATAGTTATGAGCGCGGTCGAGACAGGCAGAGTCGAGCTAACTCAGGAAAGAGTGCATCGGCTCTTGAGAGATGAAACTTTAGAAGATGGAGACCTGAGAAATTAACAATGATTTTATAGTATGAGCGTATCATTAATATAAGACAACATTAATATAAGACATCATTAATCTAAAGATATATGATAATGCAATAAAGCAAATCAGATAGATGATCAGATAGACAATCATATCAACAATCAGATATATGGCAAAACAAAAAGACACAATAAATCTGCTGGATGAATTGACAGCAGGCCTTTCAAAGTTAGATGAGAGGATATCAAGGATAGAGAATTTGTCTTCTGGAATGGTTTCCGGCTGCGACCTGCGCGATAGAAATGCCAAAGACAGCCTTGCAAGATTCAAAAGCGAGACAGCAGTGTTCAGGGATGAGATAAAAAAGATGAATGCCGAACTTGCAGGCTATGAAAAAAATATCCTGGTGCTATCTAAGAGATTCAAGGCGCTTATAACAAAAGACGATGTCGAGAGGCTTCAGTCAAGAGTCGATGAATGGCCGCTTGAGCTTTTTGTGCAGAAGAATGTCTGAAACAATGTTATATCAGAATATCAGAAAACTTTAATTCTAGTATTGTTTGC
>JAZDFJ010000012.1:0-4175 GCA_043807995.1 Candidatus Woesearchaeota archaeon | reverse complement strand
TTTTAGTAAGGTGACTGGCAGTCTTGATGAGGCTACTGCTACTGAGCCTGAGCCTCAATCACCTACTGTTTCTGATCCTATTACTTTGTCTAAGAGCAAGGTTGTTATTCCTTCTGGAAAGGCTTCCGGAATAAAGATAGCCGTGTATAATCCATCAACAGTAGACCAGTGCGCAATAGTGGTGGTTGAAGATGGAAGTACAAATGCCGCGAATACTAATTGTATGGCTTTACTTCAAAGCTATGAGTCCTCCCCTATAAAAATGATTCCTGCGCAGAAGTCAGAGGTTTTCCTTGCAGTGTTGAAGGGCATAAAAACATCAGAGGAGCAATCAGACTTGTGCTCTTTTACTATATATTATTATGCTGCAACTGGCGGGTGTCCTGCATCTCCTGATCCTGCTTTGGCAGCTAGCAAAAAATACGAGGAGTTCCAGCTTCAGGTTAGTTCCTAAATGAGGTGTTTGATCATGGGCAGAAAAAAGCATTTGACTAAGCAAGAAGAATTCGATATCATGAAGCTTGTCTTGGACAAGTTTCTGTGGCTTGGTGTTATTATCATGGCTTTTGGCTTTTACAGGCTGCTGTCTTTTAACACTGGTTTTTGGTATAATTTCGGCATACTTTTTGCTGGTGTTGTTGTGATGGTCTTGTTTATGATAATAATTATCAAGGAATACGAATTCATAAAAGACTGAAAACAAAAAAGAGAAAATCATCAGTCAATTATCAGTTTTCAAAAAAGAGGTGAACAGTATGAAATTATTAGTTTCAAAGAAAGGCTCTCTTTCTTTAAGCACAGAGGCCATTGTTATTCTTATCATGGCTGTTGTCATGCTAGGTCTTGGCCTGACTTTTGTAAGAAACGTGTTTATCAACATGGGCGGTGATTTTGATGAGGCAAAAGTAGAGCGCGAGCCAGAGACACCAACAGTTTCAGATATTGTGACTTTGTCAAAGAGTGTAGTTTCTATTCCATCTGGGAAAGCGTCCGGAATAAAGATCGGAGTGTATAATCCGGAAACAACAGATGCGTGTGTGAAAGTTGAATTGGATGATACTTCAACAGACTGTATTGGTTTACTTAAAGATGGGATTAACGGAGCAGAATTTTCTCCTGCAAAGATTGTTTCTTCTCAGAAGTCAGAGGTTTTCCTTGCAGTATTGAAAGGCAAGAAAACATCTGAAGAGTTAACTGCTTTGTGTTCTTTCAAAGTAAGTTATGCGGCAGCTCCAGCTAGTTTGGCCGATGCTTGTGACTTTACTACATTGACAGCTCTAAAAAATGAGGATTTCAGTCTTCAGGTTAGTTCCTAAATGAGGTGTTTGTTCATGGCTAAGATTAAAAAGCATTTGACTAAGCAGGAAGAATTCGATATCATGAAGCTTGTCTTGGACAAGTTTTTGTGGCTTGGTGTTATTATCATGGCTTTTGGCTTTTACAGGCTGCTGTCTTTTAACACTGGTTTTTGGTTTAATTTCGGCATACTTTTTGCCGGTGTTATTGTGATGGTTTTGTTCATGATAATTATTGTCAAGGAATACGAATTCATAAAAAACTAATTTTTTTTATTCTGCAGAGCAGTGCCAAAAACCTGCAATGGGTTTTTGAGCATTTTTCAATATTTTTTCGCAGAGGTGTTTGTTTGAACAAAAAGGCAGCAATCGAATTATCAATGAACTTCTTGGTTGTTTTAATCATAGCAATAGTTGTGTTTGGAATGGGAATTTTTGTGTTTCAAAAGGTTTTCAAGCAGGCAAAAGACTTCCATGACACAATAGATGCGCAGACAGAGGAGAGAATGCTCAAGCAGATGATAGGCGCAGGAGACTTGGTCAAAGTCATCAATTCCCAGGAAAAAGTCTCAAAGGGAAAGACAAAGATATTCTATTTAGGGATAAAAAACGATCTTGGAAGTCCTCAAGATTTTCATGTTTATGTGCACAGGGTTGACCCGACGTTAAGCCGAACATACACGCAAACTGATTCGCCTTGGGGCGATGGCACTACTTACGCCTTCGAATACACAGCAGGCCCTATAACTCTGCAGAACAAGGAAGGCAATATAAGAATGCTTATGCTGACTGTGCCTAAGAATGTTCTGGCAGGAACATATGTTTTCAATGTTGCAGTGTGTGTAAATACTCCTGTCCCAGATAATGAGCTTGTTTCGGTAACTCCGGATGCAGATAATTGTGGTGATGCGAATTATTATCGTTACTCCCGCCTGCAAAAGATATATCTCACAGTGCCTTAGTGCTCTTTAGAAAAACTTAAATAGTCATTTCTTCTTAAAGCATCATGATTTTAAGAAAACCTCTGCAAAAAGAATTCTCAGTCTATAAAAAACTCGAATTGGAGTTTTACCTCCATCATAAACCATACAAGACCCTTTTGCAGGATATCGACCCTTTAAAACGCAATTTGAAAAAAGAATTTCTTGAGATTCTTAAAGATAAAAACTCATTTTTCCGTTTTGCTGAGCAAGACAGCAAGGTAGTCGGTTATGTTTATGGCGTAATACAGAATATTGAAGATAATGAAAAGGGATGGAAAAAGATTGGAGATTTGAACTCTATCCTTGTGCTGAAAGAATATAGAACTTTTGGGATTGGAAAATCAATGGCAGAAGAATTCTTTAAATGGCTGAAAAAACACAGAGTTAGCTATGTAAAGGCTAGTTGTAATGTAAAAAACAAGGCTGTTCATGAATTCAACAAAAAACTGGGCTTTAAAGAACAATTCATCACATTTGGAAAAATTCTTTGAACTCTCTTAGAAATGCTCAAGACCTTTCAATAATTCTTTAATCACGCTTCCAGGATCTTGGCTTGTGCACACTGCATTGGCAATAAGTATTCCCTTGGCTCCAAGCTCAATCGCTTTCTTGACGTCCTGGAGATTGTGCACTCCTGCTCCGCACAAGACAGGAATATTCTTTACTTTGTGCACTGCAGATACTGCTTTCTTAATCACCTCGGGTTTTGCTTCGGAAACAGATGTCTTTCCAGAAACTAATTCAGGAGGCTCTACTGCAATGGCGTCTGGCTCGAAAACAGCGACTGCCTCTGCTGTTTTTGCGTCTCCAGCGCACACAATTGTTTTCAAGTTGAGTTTTTTCGCTTTTTTTACAGCCTCTTCAATGATGTCTAGCCTGCACGGGTCTTCAGAGTGGTTTATCAGTACGCCGAAAGCGCCTGCTGACTTTAAAGCCTCTCCGAGAATTTTTCCAGTGTTTCTTCCCTGTTCAAATGGGTCTATGTGCTGGGCCAATACAGGTATAGAATATTTTGATGTGATTCTGAAAATGTCTGTGGGCTGTACAGAAATCATTATGTTTTTCCTGCTCTCCTTAGCCAGCTGCGAGCAGATCTCTGCAAGGTATTCTGCGTTTTTTCCAGTGGCCTGGCTGTAGGTCTTGAAATTTATTATTAGTACTGGAAATTTCATTTTCAACCTTTTAGAAGTTATCTATCCTCTCCAGACGTTTTTCTGGTAACATATTCTTTAGCCATAGAGAGTCTTTCATTATCCAATGAAGTGTCAATATTCATTATCTTCTTTGTTCTTACAAGCTCTGGCATTTCCCTGACTAGCTCTTTCTTGTACTGGGTGACTCTGCTCACGCCAAGCTTTGCAGCGCATCTGGGACAGTATTTTTTCCCTGCAGCGCCTCTTATACACTCAACACATATGGGTGTGCTGCACCAGCTGCACTTTGTTTCAGCATACAGATTATGAGCCATGCATTTCATAATACATGTTTAGTGACGCAAGTTTATTAATTTTGCTGTTTGTATATAAAGCGAAATTATTTTATACTGCCTCTTTTTAAATAAAGCCATGGCTGAGTATGACTTTGTTGCTGACGAATATGAAGCATGGACAAAGGGACCGCTTAGGAAATACGCTTGGCAGGAGACTGTTAAACGGAATATCGGCTCGCTTAAAGGGAAAAATGTGCTAGATTTGGCTTGTGGAACTGGTGTTTCAACAGAAATACTCTATTCTCTGGATGCAGAGAAAATTACTGGTTTGGATATTTCTGAAGAGGAATTAAAAATCGCGAGAAACAAGAGGATTCCTTGTGCCAAATTTATTCTTGGCGATATAACCGAATTTGATTCTATGAAGTTGGGGAAATTTGATGTTGTTGTCGCGCTTTTTTTGCTTGA
>JAZDFJ010000011.1:0-3288 GCA_043807995.1 Candidatus Woesearchaeota archaeon | reverse complement strand
CCTTAAAACAGCAAGATTTAAATATAAGATAATCTTATCAGTAAGATTAAGAGGCATTGAGATGGAGATAACAAGCATGAGCACAAGAGGCCAGGTTGTAATACCCCTGGGCATAAGAGAAAGCCTTGGGATAAAAGAGGGGGAAAAGTTTATTGTGCTGGGCGAAGAAGACACTATAATACTGAAAAAGATAGAAGCGCCCTCGTTTAAAAACTTTGAAAACCTCCTAAAAAAGACAAGGGAATTCTCAAAAAACAAGAGCATAAAGCAGTCTGATGTCAAACAAGCGGTAAAAAGCGTGCGCAAAACATGAGACTGGTGCTGGACACAAATGTATTCATCTCAGGAATATTCTAGAAAGGCAATTACTGCGCTATACTAATCGATGCGTGGAAAAATGGAGCAATTGAGCTTGCAAGCTCTGAAGAGATTATCGAAGAGATAAAAAGAGTCCTGAAATCCTTCAAGATAAGAATGCCCGATTCCATGATTGATGAATGGAAAAAGGCAATCAATGAAAACTCAATAATAGTTGAACCAAAACACAGAATAAATATTGTCAAAGACGACCAGAGCGACAACAAATTCATAGAGGCTGCGGTTGAGGCAAAAGCAGACTTTATCGTCAGCCAGGACAGGCACCTGCTAAAACTGAAGGAATTCCTCGGAATCAGGATAGTCACTCCAAAACAGGCAGTCGAGAGCCTGATAAAAAGAAAAACCTTTTAAACAAGTTATTATTCTCCAGTAGAAAATGTATACAACACTATCCATAAAACCAGAAAATCCTGATTCTAGAGGCATTTATAGACAAGCATTAAGAAATGCGGGGTTTGAATTTGATGAAACCATATTATTCAAAGAAGACGCAATAGTAATTGTAAATTATTTAACAAATACTGTAAGGATAACCAGTAGCAGTATTATTTATGAAAAAGACAGAGTTTTAACAGCTTCTGATTTCAGCAGTGCAGCAGCAGAGGCAATAAGGCTTGCTTTAGAGCACACAACAATAACCGGCGCATTTGCAGAACTGCCCAATCTCCAAAGACACGAAATCAACCTTGCCAGCTTCACGCAACCTCAGCCACCTGAAACAAGCAAAGAAGCAAACACTTCACAACCACCAGAGCAAAGAAGACTGTAAATTTGATTCTATTTTGCAGTAAACCAAATCAACCAGAATTAGATTCTATAGGCACACACTTCGGCATAACACATTTCCAAGTGCAATACCAATGCAAATGATATAGTTCTCCTGAAAATTCTGTACCTTCGGGGCAGGGAATCACATAATTTTGTGGGCATGATCTACAATCTGTAAAAATAAAATTATTAAAAAGGATAATAAACCCATACACCACAAGAATTATAAGAACTAAAAATACAATTATCTTAAATTTACCATGAAGTTTAGATATAATAGCATCAATTGCTAAAAGTAGAACAAAAAGAAGAGCCATAGCAAAAATCAAAAACAGCACGTCTGGTATCAATAACAATTTACCCCCGCTTTTTTTATGCATATCAAAATATATTGTTAACAATAAGAATACAACCACGACCAAAATAGAAACAATAAATTTTGGAATAGTGAATTTAAAAATGTTTATCATGCCTAAACCACTCCTATTTTCTCCTCTTCTTGTCATTTAGCTCTTCTTCAATCCTTAGCAAACGGTTGAACTTCGCGACTCTCTCTGTCCTGCAGGGTGCTCCTGATTTTAATTGGCCTGTGCCAAGCCCTACTGCAAGGTCTGCTATGAAAGTGTCCTCTGTCTCCCCGCTTCTGTGGCTGACCATCACATTCCATTTGTTGCCGAGAGACACTTTCGCTGCCTTGATAGCCTCTGTTAGGCTGCCTATCTGGTTGACTTTCAGGAGCAGTGCATTGCAGGCTCTCATGTCAACCGCATGGTGTATCCTGACAGGATTTGTGACAAGCAGGTCATCACCAACAACCTGAATTTTCCTGCCATGGTCCTTAGTGAATTGAATCCAGGGGATCCAGTCGTCCTGGGCAAAAGGGTCCTCTATCGAAACTATAGGATAATCTTCTGCAAGCCTAGCATAAAGCCTTGCGAGTTTTTCTGCATCCATTTTTTTCCCATCGACAAGATAATGCCTTTTTTTCGCATTGTAGAACTCGCTCGAGGCGCAGTCCATTGCAAATTTCACATCATTTGAATAGCCTAATTTATCAAGGGTTTTCTGCAGAAGTATAAAAGGCTCCTCGACTCTTTTGATTGCAGGCGCAAATCCGCCTTCATCGCCCACATTTGTGGAGCTTGAGCCAAACCTTTTTCTTATGATCCCCTTAAGGACATGGTAAACCTCAGAACCAATCCTGAGTCTTTCTGCAAATGAATTTGCTTTGGGAACTATCATAAACTCCTGGAATGAAAGCCCGTTGTCAGCGTGTTTTCCGCCATTAATTACATTCATAAAAGGAGTGGGCATTACCGGATTCGCAGAGCCTCCAATGTATCTGTACAAAGGCTTGTTCAAAGAATTCGCAGCGCATCTTGCGCATGCCATGCTCGCGGCAAGTATCGCGTTTGCGCCAAGGCTTTTCTTGTTGGCAGTGCCGTCAAGAGTTATCATTGCCTTGTCTATCTTTTCCTGCTCTCTGACATCAAGGCCATTTAATTTTCTGGAAATCCTTGTGTTCACATTGTCAACAGCCCTAAGAACTCCAAAGCCAAGATACTCTTTTCCACCGTCCCTCAGCTCGACAGCCTCGTGAATGCCGGTTGATGCTCCGCTGGGTACGATGGCACTGCCAGAAAACTTTGCTGTATGGACTTCTGCCTCAACAGTAGGGTTTCCCCTTGAATCAAGAACCTGCCTTGCCCTGACCTCTTTTATTTTGAACATGGATTGTCCTTAGATAAACTTGTTTAAAAAGGTTTTTGTTTTGCTGGAGTGCGTTTAAAACCTCCTATCCGGAGGGTTAGCACCGGCTCATGCCAAGATGTTTTTTCGGCATTGACATCTCCCGAAGGGAGAGCAACCCCTCTGTCAATTCAATTTCATATAAAAGAATGGCATTCACGATAATGGTGCTAACCTACATTTTAAACGCGCCCTATTTTGCTGGAAAATGATTTATCTATCCGCCCAACAAAGAATTATCTCCTATAGATGTCGTCATGGTGCTGCAGGTCTTCAAACCTTATTGTCTTGCTGTTTTCATCTACTTTGAATATCAAGACAAAATGGCTGTCTATATGCACTCTTCTGAACTGCTTCATGTCGTAGCTTAGATTCTTATATCGGCCTGGATTC
>JAZDFJ010000010.1:0-23288 GCA_043807995.1 Candidatus Woesearchaeota archaeon | reverse complement strand
CAATAATCCACAACCAGTTTGAACACATACACCCATTCCAGGATGGAAATGGCCGGGTTGGAAGGCTGCTGCTGAACTTCATACTGCTTAAAAGCAAATACCCCCCGATAAACATCTCGATTGAAGACAGGGCAGAATACTATAATTCACTGCAGGAATACTCAAAAAGGCATGATTTAAGGCCAACAATAAAATTCTTGATAAAACAATACAGGAAAACACTGAAAAAGGTGACCACAAAACAACAACGAAACTAAATGTAGACACCCCGATAATTCAGAGATAGGCAGAGACCACTCTCGGTCTAGAAATTCATCATCAAATCTTGTAAAACCGATATATATATATATATATATATCACTTCTTGCAGATATGAGCAGATTTTAATTTTTGAGTAAAATAAGAGGTGAATTTCAATGGGCGAAGAGCGCAATGGATTATTTCTAGTCGCAATAGTAGCGATAGTGGCTGTTGTGGGCATCATTGTTTTGAGCACAGGAGCAAAGGTTTTTACCACAACAAAAGCAGCTGAACCAACAGCTGTTACAGATGTTTCCGGAGAAACAAGAAATCTGGCTGGAGAGGCGACAGGGCAAACAGAAAGTGCAAAAACAACTTCTATTTCATGGACATGCGGTAAAGTTGATAAAAGAACACAAACAGAATTTAAAGAAAAATTCGGTGATATTGCCGAATTAACAAGTGATGGTAAAGTAATTATAAATGATGACTACATTGTCTTAAGTAAAAATGAAGCTGAACTACCCCTACCAGAGTTACATGATATGGAGCAACAGGAATTTCTTCAAGTACCTCTTGTTGGCGGAGGTTATTTCTGGTTGGCTTGTTATTGCGGAAACAATCTCGATCCTAATCAAGGATTACCATCAGCAGATCTTAATGGAGACGGTAATGTAAATGAAGATGATGCGGAAATAGCAGATTTCATATATGACCATTGGGCACGAGAAGTTGATGTTGGCGGATGCATACCCTATAATTATAACGAAGAAGGAGGATTAACCGGTTATAGGTGCGCAGATTTATGTGACGGCGGTTGCGGGGATACAGAAGCTGGGATAGTAAGGTAATTTTTTCTTTTTTCTTAATACTCCCCAATCTTTTTTTGTTCTTTTTCTTTGCCGATTCTCTTCCAGCAGTCCCAGCTCTTTCTGAAGTATTGGGAATACTCTTTCCTGTTCCAGAACTTTCTCAAGAATTCCTGCGTCTTCGGGTCTGAGGGATAGCCTGATCCAAAGTCAATGCCTATCTTCTTCTTTATCTTCTCTACCTCAGCATCCCTCGCAACTTTCGCAACTATTGATGCTGCACCGACAATCGTGTTGTTCAGGTCTGCCTTGTGCTCGCAGACAATTTCCATGTCTTTAATCTTAATTTTCTCTTTGATGTAAGAGCAGTACGCCTTTATGTTGTTGCTCGGGCAGTCTATAATTACTTTGTCAGGCTTTGCCTGGCTGACCAGCTTTACTGAAGTGTCTGCCTCCAGCCAGTTCAGATTTGTATTGTCTGACTCAACTGCAGCATCAATTTCTTCAGGAGAGAGAATAATCAGTTTTACCTCGCAGAGCTTTTGTATCTCCTCAGAAAGCCTTTCCCTTACTCTGGGAGCCAGAAGCTTTGAGTCTTTGACTCCGAGAGATTCAAGCTCGGCAATAGCTGCTTCATCTGCAGCTGCTATAGCAACAACCAATGGGCCGAGTGCAGGACCTCTTCCTGCCTCATCTATTCCTGCGACCTTCTTTGCCATATCATTCTGCTATGCAGGGCTTATTTATAAAATTTTATAAAATTAATCTTTTCATTGTTGGAAAAATTACAATATAAATGCGTATTTATTGTAAAAATTATATAGTAATAACAGATATAATAGAAAAAATCGAAATATTTTTAAATAAGATTGAATATTTTCCCAATCAGAAGGAAAAGGTCCTCTAGAAAATCCCCCAACAAAGCTCAACTGAAGGTATTCTTTTCAGTTTTAGAGGATCCTTCCTTCTACTTTTCAAGAGGAAGAGAGTAAAGAGACAATGACCAAAAAAGCCATTGACAAGAAAGACCTTGAAATCCTCGAAATTCTAAAAAAAAATTCAAGAACTCCTATTAGAGAAATAGCCCTGAAAACAGGCATCAAGCAGTCGACAGTGCATCAGAGGATAGGTCAGCTTGTGAAAAAGGGAATTATCCAAAGCTTCACAATAAAAACCAGCGATGCATATCTTGATGAGGGAATGACCGCGCTTGTGTATATCGCAGCCTCAAGCCCCAACCTCAAAGAGCTTAAAAAGCTCAGAAGCATTAAAGATATCCATGAGATAACAGGGGAATACAATTATCTTTTCAAAATCAAGACTAAAGATGTTAGCTCATACAATGAGCTGCTGAACAGGATAAAGAAAGACTGCATTGTCACAAAGCTGTTCTCAACAATCTCAACAGGAATTATAAAGGAGGAGTGATGAAAATAATAAAGAGAAAGAAAGATTCCGGCTCTGTCCCGAATCTCGCTATCGCTCGATTTTGTTTGCCTTGAAAATTTAGCCTTCTGTGCTTGAAAGGTGCTGTGCCCCCGTAAGGGACACCCCCGCACTACGCACAGGATGTTGTGTTTTTAGGAAATTTTCACCTTAAGGCAACGACTCGGGACAAAGCCAAAGATTTCACAATATTTATAAATCAGCAATTTCATTCAGGAAAAGAGGTGGAGAGTGATGGGGATTTTCAAAAAAGGGGATAAAAAAAAGGCTCATTCTAAAGCAGAAAAAACCCTAAAAGAAGAGAAAAAAGAGACCGAACAAGCTTCGCCTATGCCTGAACACAAGGCAGAAACATCCGATGAACAGGAAGAGTTCATATTTGAGCAGAACAGCAAGCTTGAAATCCCTGAGCCAAGACCAGTGCAGGCTGCAGCAAAGCCTAATATTAATTTTGAAAAAAAAGAGGAAATTCTCAGCATAAAACAAGATCTCATAAAACCGGATTTCGCAGAGAAACCAAGAGAAGAATGTGAACCGCGCGGGTTCTTCCTAAGCCTCAACCAGATTCTGGATAATCCTGACAGATTAAAATCCCTGAAAGAGCTCTTAAGCCATGAAGAATTAGTCAAAGAAATGAAAAAGTTCCACTCAAATGAAAAAATAAGCTTAAACGCTCTGAACAAGAATGGATTAAAGCAGGAGATTGCTGAAAAACTTGGCGAATTAAATTCTTTGGAAAAGAAATGGGCAGTTTCCCACAGGGAATGCAAAAAATACCAGACAGAGCTTGAACTGCTTGAAAGAGAGATAAAAATCCATGCAGAGATTCTTAACAGCCTGCTGAAACAGCTGAACAAAAACTATCCTGAAAGCATCATAAGTCCAGAACAGTATTTCTACACAGCCGACGGCCAGGCATACAGAAGCATGGCCGAGCTGGCCGAGGGATTGCTTCACATGGCTGATGAGATATTCAGCGTGCATGTTTCCCAATACAAAAATGACTTTGCAAACTGGATTGCCCATGTGTTTGACAACAATGAGCTGGCAGACATTCTCAGAAGCCTGAAGACAAGAGAAGAAATGATAAGAATGCTGAAGAATGTTTGAATAAATTCTGTTCTATGATTTTTGCTGATACAATATCTAATGGCGGCAAGAAATAACAAAAATTTGCTGCTCATCGCTATCCCCGGCCTAAAGGCACGGGGTTTTCACGCGCCTCGCTAAAATGCAAATTTTTGGAACAAGTAAATCCGCAGGATTTACTGTTCAGGAAATTCTTTAGGAATTTCCTTGAATAGCAAATTTCGACCTGAAGGCGGGGTATTCATCATCCGTTGAAAACTAAAAGTTTTCGACGTTCCGAGATGCTAATCTCGATACCCCAAGCAATTTCTTCCAAAGGGCGAAATTTCCTATAATTAAAACTAAGGTCTTTTGTTCTAAAATATAGGCTTTGTGTAGAAAGTCTTGAAAAGCCCATACTTTTTACACAGAATGAGTAGTTCACTTTAACAATCTAACTTTTGATGTTGCAATTAAACCAATCCCCACGATACCAATTGTAATTCTTGCAGGTAATGGAAGGATTCCTAAAAACATTAAGACCCCGCCAGTCAATGCTAAAATAAGCCCCACTATAAATTGGATTAGATTCTTGCCCATACTATTAGATTATTTATAAAGTATATTAAACTTGTTATTATGAAATATACACTTTTCGAACTTTTTACACAGGGACTACTTTCTACACAAACCCAAAAATATAACAAAAAATATAAATGACAGAGTTAAAAATCATCTTAGATGAAGAAAAAGTTGAAAAAAGAGGTTAAAACAAGAGATATGCGGCTTTCTTCTGTTGTCAGCATTATCGCCATTGTGGTTATTGTAGGGATTGTATGGCTCGCTGTCGCCTTAAAAACGCATTCATCTGAAGCAAGCCAGGCAGGAGAATCTGAAAACCTCGCAGGCTTTGCACACAGCTCACAGGATTTTGCAAGCCAATCAGAAAGGCCCTCCTACAATGATGTTCTTGTTGTCTACAACACCAGATCAGCAGACTCTCAGGAAATAGCAAGCTATTATGCAGAGCTTAACAAAATCCCTTCACAAAACATTCTTGGCCTTGATATAGTTGAAGATGAGACAATAGGATACACCTATTTCAAAGCAGAAATATATTATCCGATCAAAGATTATCTTGAAAACAGCATGCTGAAAAACAAGATCAATTATATTGTTCTAGCAAAGGACATCCCGCACAGGATAAGCAACCAGAGGTCTGTCGATAACCTTCTTGTGCTTGGGCTTCATAATCTCAATTACATTGAAAATTACAATCCTCCGCCAAAGATGAATAATCCTTATTACAAGGCAAAGACAAGGTTCAACTCTGCGCAGTATCAGATGTATATTGTTTCAAGGCTTGACGGCTATACAAAAGAGGATGTCTTCAGGCTTATAGACGATGCGCACAGCTCATTCAACAGCCTTAACAGGGAAAACTCGCTGTTTGTCTTCAATCATCAATCTGAAACAGGCGACCCTGGAGAGCCTGGCCTGAACTGGCAGGAAGCTGTCCAGCTTTTGGAGAAAAAAGGCTTCAATGTCTTGGAGGGATGGAAAGACCCTTTATTGATAAACAAAGAAAATGTCATGGGCTATCTCAGCTATGGCCAGAATGACATGTTCAACAAAAAATACTCTCACATAAGACAGCCTGACAATGAATGGCTTGCAGGCGCAATAGCTCTTCCTTTTGTAAGCACAAGCGCAAGAACATTTGAAAAGCCAGAAGATGATTTCGGAGTGCAGGAATGGAACGAGCAGTCTTACGACAACGGAAGGCTTAGCCAGCTGTACGGAAACAGCGTCACTGATTTCTATCACGCCAATGATTTTCTTGCAGACACTGCAGGAGCAAAATATGTGAAGATAAGCTTAGGGAACAATATTCCCTCTGAAAGCGGGAATCCCTCTGCAGTTTTCAGGATAAGAGTTTACGGAACTGCAGAAGGCAAAGGCGGTGTTGCGCTGCTCTCAAGCTGCAGCCTTGGCGCGCAGATAACAGAGCATTCTGAAGTTATCAATCCGGCGAGCATACAGCAGCTGATATGCACAAACAATGTCCAGGGCTTCAGGGTCGAGTTCGCAGACATAGCACAGGACCAATACATAATATTGAAGCTCATTGATTCTGCAACTGAAATATACCACATTGACCTGATGGCTGCAGGGCCAAGGCCTTATGAGTTCAAAAGCGTAAAGATCTGGATTTCAGAAGACAATGTCAACTGGGCCAAGATTATTGACGATACAGCGCCACAGAGAAACTTTATAGAAGGCTCTCCTCAGGATCTTGTAGCAGACTTGGTAGAGGAAGGCGTCACAGGAGTGATGGGTTTTGCATACGAACCCTACAAGAGCGCAATGCCAAAGACAGAATATCTTTTTGAAAGATATATCGCGCAGGGCTTTACATTGGGAGAGTCATTCTTTATAGCGTCGCCATATTCTATGTGGACTTATGTCCTTGTCGGAGACCCGAAAGCCTCTGTTAGAAGCTTCAAAGGAAACTCTGCACTGCCGATGATAAATTCGCAGCCAGACACAGGCATAATCCTGGAACAGCATCCTGCAAAGGAATGCTACGACAATGATGACCAGTACCAATACACAGACAAGGGAGACCAGAAAAGCATGCCGGGCATCCAGTATGCAAGGCTATATTACGGGCCTAATGCACCGCCCAGCTTTAACATTATCGGATTCTTCCCAGACGCCTGCTATTCCGACCAATCAGGCGAATACCTTATAGAGAATTACTGCGAAGATTATCCTGAGGGCAAGCCAGAGTACAGCAAGGTAGTTGTGAAAAAGCAGTATTACTGCAACTGCGAAGAGCAGACAGTCATAATACACCACCCAGATCCAAGCCTTCAAGAATTCAAATATACTATTGATTTAGGGTACTGCGGATAAAAAAAAAAAAGATAAACACGAGAATAGATTCTATTATTTCTCCGATTAATATTCTATTATATCTTCTATTCTGTTCTTTTCTCCTTGTAAATATATATGTCAAGAATCTTTTTTGCCTGCTCTCTTTTCTCCTGATGGACTTTCAGAAAATCATTTATCTTATCTATCAGTATTGCCTTGAGCTCTCCTGACAAGAGCTTTCCTGACCTGTAATCGTCATGAATCTGTTTTAGCTTTGCATCATCAGGCTCAAACAGCATCCTCAGATACTGGAATGAAACATCTATATCAGGATTGCCGCCTTTTTTCCTGTGCTCTTCGACAGTATCCTGCCCGCCTGAAAATGCATACTTGTTTATCTTGTTTTTCACAGTCTTTGCATCGTCAGTTGTGAGTATGGCAGTTGAAGCCTCTGAAGATGACATCTTCCCCTCAATACCGCCTAATGGCGGAAGAAAACAGCCGTGAAGTATCGCGGGCTTGTAAAAGCCAAGCTTTGGAATGACATCCCTTGAAACCCTGAAATGTGTGTCCTGGTCAATTCCTAAAGGGATAAGGCAGGGCATTTTCTTGCCTTTCAGAATACAGGGTAGAAACGCAGGCACTGCCTGCATGCTTGTATAGAATATTTCCCCGACGTTTTTATCATTGTCAAATCCAAAGGCTGCCTTTACAGTCGAGAAAGTTATCTTCTTAGCTACCTTGATAGCCTCGGGATACATTATCCCTGCATGCTTTGTGTCAATGAGAAAATGGGTTTTTTTAGGGTCAAATCCGAGAGCTGCGACATCCAGCATGTTTTCATAAGTCCATTTCTGGATCTCCTCGTAAGATTTGTCCTTGAAAAGAAACTTCTCATCGTCAGTGAACTGGAACCAGAGCTCGACATCAAACTTGTCCTGAAGCCATTTGGTAAAAATCCAGGTCTGCAAATGGCCCAGATGCAAAGGTCCTGATGGTCCGCAGCCTGTGTAAAGAAAAAACTTGTTTCCCTTTTCAAATTCATCCAAGAGCCAGTTCATATCCCTGTGGGAGAAAAACACTTTTCTCCTGAGCATGAAATGGGGCTCTCCTGCATGCTTCTTTATCCTCTGCAATAGCTTGTCATCTATTTTAGAAACCCCGAATTCCTCTATTAATTTATCGTAATCAACAATTCCCTTGACATCCCAGGGGGTTACTATATTTTTCTCTGCCATGACACTCATAGAAACAGCTGTCTTTTATAAATTTTTTCAGGGAAGAGCAATAGACGAAAAAAAGAAAAAAAGAAATAACTAATCGCTATCTCAGGCGCTGTGCAAGTTGTTGCTGCAGGTAAGTCTGCACCTTTCCAGTGTATCCTCTCAATAAAAATGGAAGATCTCCTGTGACTGAAACACTTTGTTGACCTATAGTTATCGCTCCGCTTACAGTAGCGCCACGAATGTTAACCCCAAAATACAATTGATAGCCGTTCCATGCCTTTTTGGTTACTCTGCCTCCTTGTGAAGTTGCAAGTTCATCAACCAATCCATCAACTGCAGCTTTCGCACTCTGCGGGGAGAGTCGATGCGGCTGTGTTACATTTATTCCCATGAATATCCCTCCGAATAGTTTATTTATAACGAAAGACCTAAGTTTTTAATATATAATTGCTATGTCTTTCGGGATATAATCGCGGTTTGATAATATTAATTATTTTCAGCCGCTATTATATAAGGTAAAACACAGAAATCGCCCACGATTAATAAATCTAGTTATGACATCGTCATATTTTCAGGATGATTTATGATGATATCATATGATCCAGAAGTTTGCATAAACGTTTGGATAAACAATAAGTCAAAGAGCAAAAACAAAAAGTCACAGAGCATGAATAGATTGAAAACAGAAAATGCCAATATTCAGGAGCAGGCATTTATTTTATCAAACACAACTGCCTTGTCAGTGCACTGGAACACCTCGCCGTCTGACTCTACAACAGGAATGACCCTCACTCCTCTTTTTGAAATGCTCTCTGAAAAATCAGCCTCTGCAGTCACGCTTCCCCTTGGTTCAAGATCAACCTTCTGTATTGTTTTTTCAGAGCCGACAACAAGGCCGCTTACAGAATCCTTGCCTGTATTTCTCAGCTCTACTCTGAGAATATTGCCTGAAAAGCATGCGCTGCCGACACTCTGTATGCCTGTGTTGTCGCAGCTCGGGCCCAGCGAAAGCCCTGCACTCCAGTTCATTATCATGGCGCCTATGGCTACTGCGAACGCTATGAGAAGAACAGTTGCAAATATAGGGGAGATACCTCTTTTATTCATTGGCCACCTTTAATACAGATTACTAGCTAAAAAGGATTATAAAAAGAGAGTTTTTAAATATTTCGTATAACACACAGGAATATGATGGATATGAACAAAATGAATATCGGCAAAGTAAGGTTTTCAAACCTGTTTTTCCTTGCGCCAATGGCAGGCTTCACAGACCTGGCTTTCAGGCTTTTGTGCAGGAGATACGGAGCAGGCTACTGCGTCACAGAGATGGCAAGCGCCAACGGCATTGCAAGAGGCAACAAGGCAAGCATGAAGATAATGGAAACCTGCGAAGAAGACAGGCCTATTGCACTGCAGCTGTTTGGCCAGAACACTGAAAACCTTGTGAAGGCTGCTCAGGCATGCCAAAAAGACTATGATATTATTGACCTGAATTTCAGCTGTCCTAAGGAAAGCATTATCAGGCAGGGAGCTGGCTGTGCTTTGCTGAAGAGAAAGAACAGGATAAAAGAGATTGTCGAGGCTGTCAAGTCAGGCATTGACATCCCTCTAACTGTAAAGATAAGGTCCGGCATTGACAGCAGACAAATTAATGCTGTTGAGATTGCAAAGATCTGCGAAAACGCAGGGGCTGATGCAGTAACAATCCATGCAAGGACTCAGGTACAGCAGTATTCTGGAAAGGCTGACTGGGCAGTTATAAAATCGGTCAAAGAAGCTGTTTCTATACCAGTGATTGGAAATGGCGATGCAACAAGCGCACTAAAAGCTGTTGATATGATGAAACAGACTGGCTGTGATTTTGTAATGATAGGAAGGGCTGCGCGAGGAAATCCTTATCTGTTCACACAGTGCATTGATGCATTGGAAGGCAAAGCAATTTCAAAAATATCGCCAGAGCAGAAGATTGCGGTATTCAGGGAATACATCGAATTGACAGAGAACTATCCTGTTGCCTTTGACAGGCTGAAAGTGCACGCCCACTATTTCACAAAATCTCTCAAAGGCAGTCCGGAATTAAGAGGCAGAATTGCAAAGACAAAGACAAAAGAAGAATGGATGAAAGCTGTGTTTGATTGAAAGAACAGGCCTTGCCTGGAAAGCCGCCATAACAGCGGCCATAGCCGAAGCAGCAGAATATGCGGCCTTCAAAGAGCTGGAGCTCAAAGAGTTAGGACAGACAGAGCCTGAGGAACAGAAAATTTTATTAATGAGCAATAAAACAACAAAATTAGCAAAAAAAAGAGGTTTGTAGATGGATGATAATAATTTTGCATTGATCCTCGTCATTATTGTAGCAATAGTCGCTATTATCGCGATAATAATGCTTGCAAACACGTATGCGCAGAAACAGAATCTTGCAGGACAGAGCGACGGGCTGTATTTCGGCGAAAGCAATTGGCCAAAAAACAGCGAGAACATCGTCATAGACAAAAATAGAATGCCAAAAGAAAAGATTTCTTCCTCAGAAACCAAACAAACAGCAGAAGCAGGAATTTTTAACTGAGTTGAGATATGGTTTATTTTTTCTTATATCTTATATGTTCTTCTTCACTAACTCCGCAATCTTTTTCCCATCTGCCTTTCCCTTGAACTTTGCCATAACCTCCCCCATAATGGCTCCGTAAGAAAGCCCTTTCTTTGATTCTATAATAAATTTTATCTCTTTTTCCAATTCCTTGTCAGACAACTGCTCGTGCTTTGAAAAGTCTGGCTTTTTTCCGAGGGAAATCTCCACAAGCAGCGGCATGACAGAATCCTTTGATATTTTTCCATTATCAAGCTTTCTCAATATCCCGAGAATATCCTCGTCTTTTATCAGAGAGGCATCTGCATGCTTGTCTGCAATATTCACATTATTGGAGTATGAAAGCAGAATATCTGCGACAAATGAAGGCTTTACATTTCTGCATTCAGAGATTATATTATTGAATAATTCTGCCTTATTGTTTCTGACTAATTTCTTTGCAATCTCTTTATCAATGCCGAGCTTTTCTATTTTCTCTGCCTTTTCAGTCAAAAGCTCAACACCGCCGATATCCACTCCTGCTGGAATGATGATTTCAACATCTGTCTCAGGATACATCCTGTCTGCTCCAGGCATGGGCCTCAGGAATTCTGTCGAGAAATCAGGCTTTGCATTTCTTACCTCGTCCTCGACCTTTGCGCCTTTTTTTATAAGCGCCAGCTGCCGGTCTATCTCGTTATTGATTACTTTAGGAATGCTCTTCAGGTCCTGAAAACCTTTTATCTCTGTTCTTGCTCCGCCTTTTATAGAAATATTCACATCCTGCCTTATAGTACCTATGCCTCTCTTGCACTTTCCTGTGCTTCTCAGGATTAAGCCTATCTTTTCAGCGACATCTTTGCACTCTTCAGGAGACGATATTGATGCGTCTGTAGCAATCTCGATCAAAGGAATGCCAAGCCTTGAGAGATTATAGACATCATGGTCTTCATGCCTTTCAATCACCTGGCAAGCCTCCTCCTCAAGGCAGATAGTGTCGATAATGATCTTTCTTCCGTTGATTTCCACAAAGCCTTTTCTGCCGACCAATGCAGTTCTCTGGAATCCTGAGGTGTTTGAGCCGTCGATAACAACCTTTCTCATGAACTGAATCTCATCCACTATCTCGGCATTCAGGAGTTTTGCAGTCTGCAGTGCAGCAGTCAATGCCTCCTGATTTATCTGGTGAGGCGGCTCTTCATCAATCTCAACAAGGCATGTTGTGTCATAATAACCCTGATACATAAAGTATTTGTCTTTGCCTTTCTCATGCAATGCAGCCCTGTCAACTTTTCCAGATTCTCCTGCAGAAATCCTTAATTTCCTGTACAGCTCAAAATCAGGCTTGTCTTTTCTTATCTCAGCAGGGCAATCGCAGAAGAGCTTCCTGCCATCGAGCTGCTGATGGATCTCAATCCCGCATCTGAAGCCTAAGGCTTTATAGTCATGCACCATAGATGTGATTCATAATAGAGAGTATTTAAAGCTTTCTGGAAATCCTGAAGCCAAAAGAAAAAACAGCACTAAAAAATTATTGGTTTATATCTCTAATGATTAAATCAGCACCATCTGAAAAATCTTCTGCAAAAAATACTCTTGAAATATAAGCCAGATTTGAATGTAAAGCACGCGTCACAGCAATTTCTTCAGGATAACTGCTGTTTAAAAGAAATATGCCCTTACCACCGGCATTCAACCCAGTTTGAACATCAGTTGCCTTATCTCCCATAGTGTAAATACTTGAAAAATCGTCCAAAGTCATGCCAAAAGATTCCGCAGCTTGTCTTAACATACCAATATCGGGTTTTCTCAAATCAGTATCTTTAATCCAAGGACTATCTAAAGGGATTCCTTTCTTCATAGCATAGTCTATAGGAGCATAACAACACTGGAACCATCCGTCTAATTCAATGCCTTCAGCTTTTAACATTCCACTAAGAACACGATTAATTTCTACAACAGTCTCTAAAGACACAAAACCCCTTGCCACTCCAACCTGATTTGATACTACAACAATTTTTGCATCTTTAATTTGCAATAACTTTCGCAATCCGGATATCACATTAGGCATTAATGCGAATTTTTCTCTCCAGCCGGGATCACTGCCAGTATATCCTTGATCAACATTGATTGTTCCATCCCTATCCAAAGCAATAAGATATTTAATCATACAATTGAAAAGTAAGCCTGATTTAAAAATGTAATCAATAACCAGATAAAAAAATAACAAAAATTCGCTGCTCAGCGCTATCCCCGGCCTAAAGGCGTGGGTTTTTCACGCGCCTCGCTAAAAAGCGAATTTTTGGAATAGCAGATTTCGACCTGAAGGTTGGGGTATTCATCATCCGTTAGGAATTGAAGATTCCTGACGTTCCGAAACGTCAGTTTCGATACCCCGGCAATTTCTCCAGAAGTCGAAATTTCCTATAACAAAATTATCTATTCAAACGCTCAGCTATTCTCTTTGCAGCATCTAAAGTGTCATCTGCAAGAATAATCATGCGCTCATTTTCTGATGTCATCAAAGCCTCAACTTTGCCGATTTCCTCTTCATGGATTGTGTCCATGAGAAAAACACCGATGCCCCCTGCATTCAAACCTGTCATGACATCTGTTGCCCTGTCGCCGACAACAAACCTCTCCGAAAAATCCTCGAGGCGCATGCCCACTGCCCTGGCGATCTGCCTGAGCATCCCGATTCCAGGCTTTCTTCTTGGTGCCTCTTTCACAACATAATGGTCGTAGAGATAGGTTTCGGGAAGAATGCCATGCTGGGCAGCATATTCCTCAGTGACTTCCGGGCAAAACGCCCAATGCCCTCTCGGAATCACGCATGTTTGGTCATGCGGAAGAGACGCCTCGGCATTCTCTAATAAAGTCCTCAAACGATCATTGGCTGCCCGAACCTGCTCTTCAGTCACAATGCCCTGTGCAACATAGCCCTGGTTGGAAGCAACTCCAATAACTGTGCCAGGTACTGCATACACTGTCGCGACTGCCTCAACAGTATAAGGAAAGAGAGCCAATCCTTTTTCCCAGCCAGGGGTTGCACCTATCGGGCCCATGTCCCTGTGAAGAGTTCCGTCCCTGTCAAAAACAACAAGGTATTTTGGCATTAGCATACAGATGGAAACCTGCATTGATTTATAAAAATTTATATATCCTATGGTTATTTCTGCAGAAATAACCCTTATTGCTTTGCAATAAACGGGGCTGTGGTCTAGTTTGGCTATGATACGCGCTTGGGGTGCGCGTGCTCGGGGGTTCAAATCCCCTCAGCCCCAATCTTTTCTCAGAAAACCAGGGGACTTCAGCAACAGCTGAAAGTCGCCTATTGAGTTGATAAGAGAATTCTCTTATGTGGAAATCCCCTCAGCCCCAATCTTTTTGTTGGCGTACCGCCAAAAAAAATATCGAAAACATTCTGTTTTCGTAACCTCATTCGAGGTCTCGAAATGAAAATTTCGCAACCTCCCTGAGGCTTGACCAAAATCCATGCGACATTCAATGCAAAGCATTGAAGTCCCATAAAAAAATTTCTTTTTAAACCAACCCAAACTTTTATAAACACGCGCAGATTCCTTCTTATTGAGGAGTGGGTAACAGTAAAAAGGAGGAGTGTGAAACATGGAAATGGACAACAGTTTGCTTTCTAAACAGGTTTTAAACAAATTTATACGCGCTTTCAAAAAGGAAGGCGAGATATTTCTTCCGTATTCTTTAGAAATTTACAAGGCTTCATAATCGAAGCTCTATTTTTTCATTTTTTTGTATTGCATTCAGAATAATAGAACCGATCTTGTTGTTTCTGCTTATTTTGATAACAGCTTTCTTGCTTGCCCTTGCTGTAAGAAGATAATCGCCTGAAACAAAGAGCTGCGCATCCTTGTCTGCACAGTTCTGCCCGAGAAAAAACACGATGCTGTTCTTTTTGACAGCAACCTCGTAATTGGCTTCAGATGAATCTCTCTTAGCCTGGTCCTTTTTCGAGAACTCGGCCTCACGGACATCAATGCTCATTCTTAATTTCCTCTCAAACTCCTCGATGTTTTTCCCCTCTCTTCCTATAATGCCTGGCCTGTCTTTTTTAGGGACATAAATCGCACACTTGTTGCCAGAGATAATCTCTGCGCGCACACTGTCTGCGTATTTCCTGAAAAAATTTTCAATCATCTTTTCAGCAAGCTCCTCAACAGGAGTTGAGGAATCGACAGTCACCGGAATGACAACAGTCTCTTCGCCGTAGGAATATATCTCGAACTCAAGCTTTCCTGTGTCATAGTCATTCACCACAACAACAGGCCTTGCAAGGTCGGCCTCTATCATGCCTGAAGGGACTTTCACCTGCATTGTGATAGAAAAAACCTTTTTTATCATTCCATCCTGTATGAAAATTATCGTGTCTATAATATGAGGAATGACTCCAAGCTCTATCCTCCCTATAAATCTCTGGATAGCATCTATCGGTTTTGTGGCGTGGATAACACCTATCATGCCGACGCCGCTAAGCCTGAGGTCAGAGAAGAGTTTAAAGTCATCTGTGTTTCTCATCTCGTCAAAAATAGTATAGTCAGGCCTTGAAAGCAGAAGTATGTCGTGCAGCTCTGCAGAAGATGCATGGCTCAAAGCATATTGTGTTATCTCATCGCTGAGTATCAAATCCCTTGGAGCCTCGATTGTCTTCACAGTTTTTTTCTTTGCAGCATAGAACTCTGCAAGGCTCTGTGCAAAGGTGCTTTTTCCATGCCCAGGCGCTCCGCTTATCAAAACTCCCTCAGCCTGCTCTTCAAATCTTTTCATGAGCTTTTCGCTGAGGCTGTAATCATTCAATGAAAGCTTTTTTATAGGCTTTACAATTGTTATTTCATAGGCGTCAGAAAGAGGAGGCTTTACAGTCACTATCCTGAAAGCAGCAATCTGCGCAATAGTCGTGTTTCTCCTGTTTATCTCCAGAAAGCTGTCTTTTCTCATGGCAGCCTCTTCAACTATCTCCTTTGCCATGGACGCCATTGTGTCGAAATCAAGCTTTTCATCGCCGAGAACAACATATTCCCAATTCCCGGGAACTCCTCTTTTTGCCTTTGGCGTGCAGTTCTCTTTAAGATGAACGCTCATTGTGTCCTTGTCAAAATACTTTTCAAAAGAAAGAGGCTTTTCCTCGAACTCGAACTCAAAGAACAGAACAGGAATGCCTTTTGATTCGGCAACCTTTGCCTGGACCTTGTCTGCAGTCACAAGAGTCGCATGCTCTTCCATCGCAAGCTGTCTTATAAGAGAATCTATCTCTCCAGATTTTGCGTGTCTTATCTCAAAATCATTGGGCCTCGAGCCTTTGAAAACAATCTCAAAGCCGAATTTCTCCTGCGATTCTCTCAGTTTTTTTATCTCCTCAAGCCCAAGCTCGCCTGTCTCCCTGTTTTTGTTGGCCTGCGATTCAAGCTCTGCGATCACAGCCTCGTGGATTATAATCTTTTTAGTCTTGAACTGGTTGGCGAATATCTTTTTAGATATCAGGCCATCTATAACAACACTAGTGTCAGGCACAATAAGATCTGCCTTTTCAAGCCTTCCGACAACCTGTTCTTTTCTTGTTCTCATGTCTTTAGAAAGACTGGATGTATTTATATTGATTGTGTATTTTTAAATAATTTAATGCTGGTTACAATCAACAAATCAGCTATTTCTTCATAAGTACATTGGCTTTTTTGCAACAAAAAAATAGTCTGTAGAATTATTGACGTACTCTTCTTTTTCAGCATACTGAATTTGCAGCAAGAATAATTTTTTTCTCATAGACCTATCTTTCAACCAATCTTGTTGGGCGTATTTGCCAAGCAGATTAAAGACTCCCAAAACTTTTACAATCCTAAATCCTCTGGCCTTAATAGATTTATTCAATTCATCTAGAGTGAACTCGTGTGTCCAATGGCCTTTTTTTATGCGCCATGAAATAAACCTATCGCCAGAATCCATACTTTTCCTGAATAACTTAAAATTTCCATCATTTAGCTCATGCTCTGTACAATAAATAAATCTGTTATTAACACTACCAATCAGAACTCCGCCAGGCTTAAGAACCCTAAATATTTCTTTTAAAGCTTTATCATGATTTTCGCAATAATCAAGAATAGCATTCATGGCCAAAACTACATCGAATGAATTATTATTTTGATTTTTCATATCGGTCACTGACTCTTTGACGAATTGGATATTTTTTATTTTGTTTTTTTTAGCGATTATTTCTGCATTTTCCAGCATAACTTGAGAAATATCAGACAAAACCACAAGATTTTCTTTTTTTGCAAGTGGAATGGAAAACCTTCCGATGCCTCCTCCGGCATCCAGAATTTTAATTTTTCTATTAGGCAGATATTTTAGAATAAAATATTCTAAAATCTCATCACAAAGCCTATTGTCATGGTCGCCATAAGTCCCGCCGACATTGTCATAAAACAATTCCACTTCTTTTTCTTTCAACATAACAAGAAAGAGCATATCTAATATATAAAATTATTGAAAGACACAGATTATCTGATCAAAAATTCTCAATCAAAAGATCTCATATGCCGAGCAATCTCTCAACAGAATCAGACCATTTGTTCAGCACCAAAAACACTCTTTGAAAAAATGAAGCCTTGTTCATTTTCAGCAGAAGAACCTTCTGGTCTGCATAGATATTCCCTTTCTCGTCCCTGTAATCGACAGTGATTATCACTTCATTGTCAGCCCAGTTGAAAAGGCTGCCCGGAACAAGAAGGCTTAGCTCGTGCCTGCAGTCGATGTCTCCGAGCACCCATTCCTCATGGAAGTTATCATGCTCAAGCCTGACTGTTGCATTTCTCGGCAGGGAAAGAGATAACTTGTCGACGATAAAATTTATCTCCACATTGTCTTCATATCCAATCCTTGCCGGGTAGCGGGCGGTTATATCTGTCTTTGGCTTGTCAAGCACAAACAACAGGAGATAATCTGTTTTAGAGATATCATTGCTCTCCAGCGTGAACAAAAGATTTCTCGGGCCTATTGTGCTGAATCTTTTTACATAGAAAACAGTTTTTGAAGACCTCGCATCCAAAGTCTCAAGCGAACACTCACCGTCAAAACACAGCTCCACATCAGCAACCCTGACTTTCGCTGTGTTGTTGACCTCGCAGGTTATGAATGCAGCATCCTCCTGGTATATCCTGTTGTTCTCTGCAGAGCATTTTGTATCGATGAACATTGAAAGCGGTTTTGTATCGTCCTGCTTCATGCGCCTGAGAAATTCATCGATAGAAGTTTTTGTGAAAAATCCTGCCCTATCCTGGGCTTTGAAGTCTGCAGAAACACTGGTGTTGCTGTCTGTATAAAGGACTATGGGAAAAGTGTATATGTAATCCCTGTCAAGATCCCTGTCTGATTGAATTATCCAGTAAACCTTTTTCTCCTCAAAAGGCCTGAAAAGAATATTCATGCTTCTGTTGCCCAGAACGCTTATTCTTGTGGTGTTGGCGAGCCTTAAAAACGCTGTCAGATAATTGCCCTCCTTGTTCTCAAGAGTTGCTGTCACAAGATTGAAGGAGCCGAAGCCTGTCTTTTCATAAAGAATATCAAGAGAGGCATCGATATTCTGCTTTCTTTGCTCTCCAAAGGATTCCGCTTTTATAGAATTCCTGATTTTCGATGCGGAAATATCAAAATTCCTTCCGTTGTAAGTGTACCTTGCAGTTTCTGCCTGGGCATCAAACGATGAGGAGAGTTTTATATGCGCGGCGTCAACATAGCCAAGCTGGGAGTATGTGACATCAAACGGGACCCAGCCGGTGCCTGGAAAATATACCTCTGCCCAGCCATGAGGCCCCCAGTCATTAATCGACTCAAGATTGGTGAATGCATAGCCAGAGACAAATCTTGCAGGAATGCCCGCAGCCCTGTTCAGGGAGATAAAAAGGCTTGTTATCTCGTCGCACACTCCGTATCTGTTCCTCAAGACCCATGATGATTTCTGGGTTGCATCAGCAGTCAGAGTGCCCATGCTGTAGGCAACATTGTTATGCACCCAGTCCGCAAACGCGAATACAACTGCGTAAAGATCGTTTTTTCCCTCTGAAAGTTCCCTGGCAAGGCTTTCAATCTTTGGAGTGATATCAATAATCTCCTGCGGCTCAAGGTAGAAAGACAGGTCAGGGCTTATGTTTGTGATTGGAAAGCCAATTTTCTTTTTTACTTTTAAAAAATCGCTCCTGGTCTCTACATCGGCTGTAAGCCTAAACTCGAGGATTTTCTGCTCTGGCTCTTTCCATTCAAAGATGACTGAGCCAGGCATGGTATACGCAGGAGGCTGTGTGCTGATAGAAAGGACAGTCTGTCTGAAATCGTCGAGCGGAAGCCAGAAAAGCTCTGCTTTTACAGAATTGGCATAAAAAGAATCCTGTGTCGGAATAATTGAAATATTGCTTTTCATTTCAAGGTTCAAAACCATTGAATCAAGCGAAAAAATAGTGTCAGGATCAACAGGCATAGCTGGATCAGAAGTTTCAGATGCAGAAATAAGAGGAGAACAGAGAATAGCAAAGCACAGCAATGCACATAAAGACAGCAACCCCTTTTTTCCAAACACCATATTGCCTTTTCTTAGAACTTTCTCTTTTTATTACTTGTTATTATTGGAGCTGGTTTAGAATGAGAGATAAATAAGCCCTGTCCCGAATCTCGCTCTCGCTCGATTTTGGTTGCCTTGAAAATTCCTGATTTATTATACAGAAGGCTCTGCAGCCCCGTAAGGGACAACCCCCTGCAACGAGCTTGATATTGTATAACAAAGAATTTTCACCTTAAGGCAACGACTCGGGACAGAACCAGATAAATGACAAGATATAAAAAAGGCACAGATTTCTTATCGGGCAGACAGAGTTTTTTATGCTGGGGTCGCATAACCTGGTAGTGCGCGAGCCTGCTAAGTTCGTCCCGAAAGGGATTCGGGGTTCAAATCCCCGCTCCAGCGTATTTTTTCTCAACAAAACACAGCACTAAACATCTTACAGGGATTTGAACAAGGTTGCTCGCAAGAGCTCCCAAAAATCATGGATTTTTGAGGACAAATCCCCGCTCCAGCGTATAAATGTAAAGAAATTTTATAAATCAGAAAGCATTTCTATTATCGGTATAAGGGCTATTATCAGAACAGGGGATTTTCAGCCAGCTATTTGCTGGACAGCAGAAGAGTTTTCTTGATAATTTACCAGCAAAACAGTTTACAATGAAAAAAATGGCATACAAAACTGAACAGAATAGTGTAGATAAAAAGACTCTGGCAAAGCCGATTCTTGCGATTGACTTTGATGGTGCTCTGTTCTACTCAAGGCCTTTCAGGGAAGCCCATAAAAAATGGTTCGAGCTAATGGCATCGCTCCTCCATGATGAGTCTGTGAAAGAGTATGCTTTCAGGGAAGACTATTTCAGATACGTCCATGAAGTCATGAGAAGATATGTTGGGAATGTTGATGAGAACTCTCTGAATTTTTTCGCAAGAGGCATTTATGCAATGGCGACTCTTGCAGAAGTCAGGCAGGAAGACCTTGTCAAAGAATTTGCAGCATACCTAGAAAGCATAAAAAACAGCTTCACGCTTGCGCTCGTGACCACTGCTCCGGCTTCATGTGTTGATCCGATACTGCAGAAAATAGGTTGTGCAGGCTTGTTTGATATTGTCTGTAAAAGCCCGATGGCAGAGCAGCCTGACAAAAAAAGGCTTTTGCAGCAGTTTATTGCAGAGCATGGAAAGCCGAGAGCCTACATAGGAGAGGGCGACAAGGATATAGCAACATGCAGAGAGCTTGGCATCCCAACTATATCTGCAGGCTGGGTCAACCAGGGGAAGATTATCGGCGACTATAATGCAGACACAGTCTCAGAGCTGGAAAGTATTATCAAGGAACAATTTCAAGAGGATGGCAGATGACATACAAGCTGATATGCTTTGACATGAGCGGGGTGCTGTTTAGAGATGTTAATTTCTGGATGGAGCTCCATAAAAGATTTGGAACTTTTGAACAGGGAAAAATATTGACTGATAAGCTCCTGCATACCGACTATACACAGCTTGTTCAAAGAGTTGTTGCAGAGCTGTGGAAAGGAAGGAATGCACTGCCTTATTTCGAGCTTGTTGATTCAATGCAATACATTCCCGGAGTTGAAGAAACACTCAAATATGCGAGGCAGAAAGGATATGCGACTGCGATAATAAGCTGTTCATCCATGGGTGCTGCAAGAAGAGTGCAGAAAGATCACGGGATTGATTTTATCTTTGCCAATGAGCTAGTGATAAGAGACAATGTTGTCTCAGGCGAATTTCTATGGCCTGTCGGAGCAGGAGGACCAGCAAAAGCAGATATCATGCAGAGCTTGAGCAGGATACTTGGGGTTAATATTGAAGATACTGTTTTTGTCGGAGACAACAAAAGCGACATTGATGCGCTGAGAATCGCCGGCAGAGGAATTGTTTTCAACCCGCAGGCAGATGAATTAAAAGAAGTTGAAGGCGCCTGCATTGTGGAAAGCCAGACTCTTGCAGATGTTGTGGGATACATTTGATAATAATGTTCTCGTCATTTTTTAATGCAAATATTTTTAAATCAACCCTTGTTCTGTAACCAAGAAACGCTTTATAGCGGGGTAGGGCAGCTAGGAGTGCCCGCAGGGCTCATAACCCTGAGGTCGGTGGTTCAAATCCACTCCCCGCTATACAATTCCTTCTAACCGCTATAACAGGGGACTGAGCTTAGCGAACGTCGCCTATTGAGTTGATAAACGCAATCAGAAGTCGGCTTTACGAATACTGTTTGGAGATTATCACTTACTGAACTACTAAAAAATTGGGGCTGACACGAACGAAACGAAAGTTAGGGCTTCGCCAATTTTTAAAAACTAAAACTTAATAAACTAACAATCTCTAATCAAATAAAAGAGGATAAAATGTCATTGTTCAATCAACTGCTGATAAATGGAATAATCGCTGGAGCAATTTATGCTCTTATAGCTTCGGGATTTTCTTTAATATATAATACCTGTAAGTTTGTTAATTTTGCTCATGGTGCGGTTGTTGCTTTCTCTGCATATATTGCTTATTCCTTTTTTTCAACTTTAAATATAAATTTTGGATTCTCGGTTCTGTTTGCTTTAGCTTTCGCCTCTCTTCTGGGATGGACTATGAACCATTTTGTTTACAAAAAGTTTAGAGAAAGAAAAGCAAGCAATAGTATTTTATTAATTGCGAGTTTTGGTTTACTCATTCTAATAGAATCTTTGATTTTAATCTTGTTCGGGGCGGATATAAAAACGATTAATTATCTTGAAGTTAATAAAAGGATTGAAATTTTTGGAGCAATTATAACTCCTTTGCAAATCTTTATTGTTTTTTCATCAATTATTATTTTTATTGGATTATTCTTATTTATGAAAAAAACCAAACTCGGCAAAGCAATGAGGGCAGTTTCAAATAATAAAGATGTTTCTGAGATCATTGGAATAAGTTCTGAAAAGATTTATTCGTGGAGTTTCATAATCGGTTCTTTTATTGCAGGAATTGCAGGAATTTTAATCGGATTGGAACAAAATCTTCAACCAACAATGGGAACATATTTGATTATAAAAGGATTTACAGCCGCCATTATTGGAGGAATAGGTAATGTTTATGGTGCGATTTTAGGAGCATTATTGCTTGGATTAGCTGAAAATTTCGGTATTTGGTATTTGCCTTCAGGATATAAAGATGCTATTGCTTTTATTATTTTGTTTGTATTTTTATTGTTTAGACCAAAAGGATTATTTGGAATTAAAAAAGAAGGAGATAAAGAATGATAGAAGAATATCTTATCCATCTTTTGATTTTGATTGGAATTTATCTAATTTTAGCAATTTCCTTACAGATTTCAATAGGTTTTACTGGAATACTTAACTTGGGGCATATTGCTTTTTTTGCTATTGGCGCTTATACTTCTGCCTTGCTTGTATTAAATGGTTTTCCTTTTTGGTTATCATTTTTATTTGCTGGAATTTTAGCAATGATTTTTGGTTACGCTCTTTCTTTGCCAATTAAAAAATTAAAGGGAGATTATTTAGCTTTAGCAACAATGGGCTTTTCTTTTGTTGTTTATGCAGTTCTATTAAATTGGACAGAACTCACAAGAGGACCTTTAGGAATTTCAAGAATTTCTAAACCTTCTTTATTAGGAATTAGTTTTTCTAATAATCTTGCCTTTCTTATTTTAACATTGGTTATTGTCGTTGTTTGCTACATCTTAATAAAGAGAATTATCTCTTCTCCATTTGGAAAAGTTTTAGAGTCTGTGAGAGATGACGAGCTTGCTTCCAAGACTTTAGGAAAAAATACTTCAAAAGTAAAAGCTTTATCTCTTATGATTTCTGCATTTTTTGCTGGCATAGCGGGAAGTCTTTATGCTCATTATATCACCTACATTGATCCAAGTTCTTTTACAATTATGGCTTTAATTCCGGTTTTATGCATTGTTATAATTGGAGGTTTAGCTTCACTGCGCGGAACTTTGATTGCAACAATAATTATTGTCCTGCTTCCAGAACCCTTAAGATTTATTGGTTTTCCTTCTTCAATAGTCGGACCAATGAGACAAATAACTTATGCTTTAATTTTGCTTTTTATCTTGCTATATAAACCAAAAGGTATTTACGGCAAGGTGGAGATAGAATAACATGCTAAAGATTCAGAACTTATCAAAAAACTTCGGAGGAATTAAGGCAGTCAATAATTGTAGTTTTGAAATTAAGAAAGGAAAAATAACTGCGCTAATAGGCCCAAATGGTTCTGGCAAATCAACAATATTTAATCTTATTTCAGGAATTTTAAAAGCGGATTCAGGAAGGATATTATTTAATGGAAAAGATATAGTAAATTTATCTATTGATAAAATTTCTAATATCGGAATTTCAAGAATATTTCAAAAATCTCGCCTTTTTAATAATCTAACAATAAAAGAGAATATGCTTCTCGCTTTTGATAATAAAGATGAACAGTTTTGGAAAAATTTATTTGGATTG
>JAZDFJ010000009.1:0-9588 GCA_043807995.1 Candidatus Woesearchaeota archaeon | reverse complement strand
GAGGACATCTTGTTTGAGCGAAAAGATTATAAACTGCATACAACAGGAAAAGACCAGCAAAAAGCAAATGCTGGGAGCACATCTACTAAAAAAAATATAAGGCTCTGCTGAGCTTAAAAAGAGGCGAAAGAATGGACGATTTTAAAGGAATAGGGCCGGTTGTGAAAGTCGTTTTTGGAGTGCTTTGTATTCTTTTAGTGGGTTTAATACTATGGTCTTTGTTGAAATCGCCATTTGCATGACTGCTCTCCCGCAGGCTGAAAAAAGAAAAGCTTGAGGTAAAATGAACAAAAAAAGATTAAGAATCATCGGGAAAAAAGCAACAGACATAACAGTCATTGTTGCAATTGTCTCAGTGCTTATCACAATAATTATAGGCGCAGCAATATACAGCAATTTTTCAAAAGGAGTGCTTAACACTTTCAACAATAGAGAGTTCTGCCAGAAAAGTGCAATGCACCATGGCTTAAAGCTGAATGTTCTCCAGAGAGAGGGCTTTGTGCCATTGAACTGCCAGACTTTTGAGCTGGTATTCCACGATAAATATCTCGGGGTTATGAATTCCCTTGACGAAGACCAGAAAGAGGACAAGATTGACCCTATAAAGGGAAAAGATTATATCAGAGAAGAGGATGTCAAATTCTTTGTTGCAGAAGAGATAAGAAAGTGCTGGCAGCAGTTTCTTGAGGGGCAGTCTGATGTCTTTGACAGGGCTGGCGTGTTCACGCCCGAGAGTACAAAAAAATGCTTTGTGTGCAACACGTTCCAGTTTGACGAGAAATTAGGGGAGAGAATGCCCCAGGTCACTGGTTTCTACGAATATATAAAAGATCCTGCAAACAAGCCAAGAGGTACCACTGCAGCTACTTATTACGAATATATTACCCCTGAAACAACTGAAGGCCAAATCCTTAAAAATCCGTGGAAAACAATTATAGAAGAAAAAATTGATTCAGAAAACATCGTATTCGACACAAGCAAGACGTATTCCATTATATTCGCAAAATGGTCTGCTGGTTTTTTGGAAACATGGAGAAACAATGTTTTAGCTCATTTGTTCCAATTCAACACTTTTGATGCGTATGAGCAACATTTTAAGAATGACAAGAACCTTATTGAGAGCAAAGGAGACTTTTTTGTCTGGGTGGCTGATATTTCAGAGCTCAATGAATACTGCAACACCTGGGTGGGCTGAGAAAAATGGGGAAAACAATTTTCTCAAAAAAAGCAATCATGTCTGAGATGCCGAAATTAGTTCTTGCAGTTATCACTCTTTTGATACTTGTGATCGCGGTTGGCGGGATTTATTCCAAGATGCACAAGGGCCTTGAGCAGAGCGACTGTGAAAGAGAGGTTGAAAAGCATGTTGTGCTGATGAAGGCAGGCCAAGACGCTGTTGTCTCAGACATATATTGCCCTACAACAATCACGACAATAGAAAAGGAAAAGACTGATGTTGAGAAGATAAGATGCCAGCTTGCAGACGAGCTCAAGCTCTGCTGGAAAGAATGGCAGAGAGGCAAGGAAGAGCTGTTCAAGGAAGATGATGGTTTTTTCTGTCATGTATGCTCTATCATAGAGTTTGAGAATCCTGATTTGCAGGTGGATAATTTTCAGACTTTTCTGATGACAAGGAATATGCCAGGCACAAACGAGAAATACATGACTTATCTTTCATCATTCTCAACAGAGCACGCGGAGGAGATGAAGGAATTGAATCTTGACATAACAGAATATAACATTCTTGACTATGAGCCGAGCCAGGGAAAAGATGCTATTTACGGCTCAAAAAAATATGCAGCAGTGTTTCTTTATGCCAAGGGAAAAGACAGCATTAAACACATGCAAAGCTATTTCCAGCAGGCAAAAGAGCATCAGGCTGTGTATTATATTGGATTCGGCACTCTTGCAATAGGCGGAGCCACTACTGCAGCTGGCATTTCTGCAGCAGGAGGAGTTATGCCCGTCATTATTTCAAGCCTTTCATTAGGCACTTTTGGCTCTGCAGCTGCGGCAACAGGAGCAGCCATTACAGGTGTTGGCCTTGGCGTTGTTGTTGCAGGAGCAGTGATTGTCGGCGGGATGTACCTTTATGATGAATTCATAGCAGATGACGGCGTTGAGTGGATAGCGCATCCTGTTTTTATGGAATGGAACGACGAATCAATTATAAACTTGGGTTGCGACATAAGCCCTGCAAAGCAGCAGAGGGAAGAGGGTCTTGGATAGGATGTCTTGGACAAGATATGTGCTGGTAGGACATGTATAATACAGGTATAAAACGGCTTTGTCTGGAAAGTCGCCTTAATATCGTAAATTTCTGATTTACGGAATGTTCGCCTCATGGCAAACAGGTGAAAATTTCCTGAGAAAGCGATGTTCAGTGCGTCGTGGGGGGTTGTCCCTCACGGGGACACAGCACCTTCAAAGTACAGAAGCCTAAATTTTCAAGGCGATTAGGAGTTGAGCGATTGCGAGACTCCGAACAAAGCCGCATAAAACACAAAACTTAAAAACAGCGGAATTCAATGAAAATCCAGAGTGAGAGCATGAGATTCAAAAGAATTATCGGGAAAAAAGGGGAGGTTGAAACAGCTATTATACAAAGAATATTATTGATTGTTCTGGGATTGTTGATTGTTTTCCTGCTTGCTAAATATGGCTTGAAGATGTTTCGTGGTTCGAGCATTACAATGTGCAGTGTGGCATCATGGTTTTGTTAGGAGTGTATTTGCCAGCAGTGCAACAATTCCTAAAGATTTAAAACATAAAAATACAGCAAAAAGCAAAAAAGAGTGAACAAATGAGGCATTTGAAATTTATTGGTAAAAAGGCTCAAATGAATGTTTGGCTTGCTGTTGCCGGCTTTGCGCTTTTAGCTATTGCCTTTTATGTTTTTCTCAAGTTTTCCAGCGGGTCTATAACTAAGGGCGGCGATACGCTTATCACCAAATCAATGCCTGAATTTGAGGATCCATGCTCAGATATAGAGGGCTATGCCTGCATTGATGCTGAAAGAAAAGACTGCTATATCATAGGCCAGTTCAAAGATGGGAATACATGCAAATACAAGTATGGCACATGGGAAAAAGGCGATGATGAAGATGACCTGGCAAAAAAAGGGAATAAATACGAGCTGCCTGCAGGCACTTATGGCTGCCTTGTCGGCCAGGATAAAGACAATTTCAAGTCAAGCAAGCTCTACACATCAATAGAAGCTTGTGCTGACGGAAAAGAATGCGACCACAGCTTTGGATGCAGAACCTAAGCTTAATATATGCGGCTGACACAGATATATGCTAAAACAATTCAAGGATGAAAAATGAAAACTAAAAAGGCCAACGCTAACACTGACTTGGTTTTTAAAGTGGCGAGTTTTGCGATTGGAGTCGTTCTTACATTCCTTATTGCACAACAGGTAATAGACAAAGCACCGGATTGCTATACATTTGGCGGATATTGCGCGCCTGAATCATTAGGCTGCAGCAAGGAAACAACAGTGTCAGAGACATACAACTGCCGGAACTTTGTGAAAGACATGAAAAAGATGGGCGATGAGATGCAGGATGATGAGGTTGTCTGCTGTATTTCTCCAGACATGGAAGGAAAAACAGACCTGGAGAAAGAAAGGGAAGCGGCAGCCAATTACAATTCAGACTGTGCATATGACATAACAAAGTGCGAGCTTTCTGTGGATAACCAGGATTCCATGACTATTGACCAGGTCAAGACAGCTCTTGTAAATACTCCTTTGTACGACCATGCACAATTAATAATTGACGAAAGCAAGAGAATAAACATGGATGCTTCCATAATACTCGCAATGTTCAAGCATGAATCAGCTTTTGGCACATCCGGGGCAGGGAAAGACAATAAAAACCCAGGCAATCTGAGATATACAAAAAGATGCAAGGAAGAGTATGAAGGCACAAATAACAATGGGTTTTGCAAATACCCTGACTGGGCTACAGGAGTGCGCGCTTATACTGAACTGATGGAAAAATTTTACCTTGGAGAGGGAAAAGACACTCTTGGGAAGATTATCAACAAGTATGCCCCCTGTGTTGAAAACAATCAAAAAGCATATGCAGAAAGTGTTGTCGCATTTGTAAGCCCTTATATCAACACAAACGAGTGTGCTTTAACGTAATTGCTTATCACAACCTTTAAATAATACAGGATTCAATAAAATATTATATTATCCTGGGAAAGAGTTTTATGAAAATGCAAAAAAAAGAAAGAGCAAAAAAAGGGGATATGACTACATCCCCTATATTCAAAATAGTATTAGGATTGATTGCTCTCGCTGTTCTTACTATCCTGCTGTTCAAGGCCGGGCTTTTTACATCTGACAAAATAAAAGACTGCACAAAAACTGTTTTTGGAAATGCTTATTGTGAACTCAGGGATGATGACTGCAAATCTGGCACAAAACGCGACATGGGATACACCTGTGATTCTTACGCAAAATCAATAAAAAAAGACTCTAAACTATTCAAATGCTGCATGCAGCCAAACTCATTTACTGGTCCGGTTCCTCTGGAGAGATACCAAAAACAGGTTGAAGAAAAGCTGGGTATAACATCAGACGGACAGCCTGCTACACAACCAACCCCGCCCGCACAGCCAGGAACTCCTGGACAGCCTTCAGCCTCAAGCCCGATAATACTCTATGTGAAAGACAGCTCAGGAGCTGAGATACGCACAGGGCAGCAGATACCTGTGAATCCCTCTCCTGCAGTAAACTCTCTCAAGCTAAAGATAACAGGCGGAAGCAGAGACTGCTCATGGTTTGTGAATCAGGAAATCGCTTCGAATAGTTTTTCTGTACTCTACTTTGAGAACCCTGCTGCGTTCCAGGACGATACAGAAAAAACAATCTCTCTGACAATAAGCCCTGACTGGTGGATGCCAATCCAGCAGAACAAGGTTAAATTCAACTTTGTATGCTTCAAATCAGGCTATGATAAAAACAACTGGGCCGACACAACAAAATGGGAGGCCTCTGCAGCAATGCCTTTGAAAGCGGCTTGCACTAATGCTGTGCAGTCAACCTTTGGAGTCGTTCCTGGAATTGAATCTGGCGGGGCCAAATATTTTGACTTCTACTGTACAGACACTGATTTAGAGGGATGCAACTGCAACAAGATATACTCACTTATCACTTCAGAAGAAGAATGTCCTGCAGAAGAAAGTCTTTATACCGTAACAGTTGCTTCGACAAGAAGAGAGTATTATTCATTCTGGGACCGCTCTGTATGCGTATTTATAGAGGATGATTTAGGAGTCAAGCAGAGTCTTTTGCATTTCCCGAACCAAGATTCAATCAAGCTCACGCTTTACGATTCATCAGGATTAGTAATATATGATTATGGTCTTCCTGATCCTTCAGTCCGGGATTCAATAAGCGTTCGAGAGGATGAAACAATCAATCTTCTCGCAGACCTGAGAGGAGTGAATGCCGCTGAAGCATTACATTATGGCTGGTTTATCTGGGATGAGACTGCTGCGAGTGGTCCTCTTGCATTTGCAGAATTCAACACATACACAGATCCTTACAACATCCAGTTCAAGATAAAAGACGATATCCTGAGCGGATTGGAAGCAGGGCATAACCTGAGATTTTACTTTGTAGTGCTGAAACCAGGTCATCCTGCTGGCAATATCTGGCTTATTGGCGAGAGTTACTGGGCGCCTAGTGCATCAATGTCAGTTCCTTTAACACTCGTCCCATAAGAAAACAAATAACTGGGCAAGGTATTAAAATGAAAAATTCAAGATTGATGAAAAACAAGAAACGCGGAAGTGATAACCCAATCGGATTGATATCGGGAATAGTTGGCGTATTAGTGTTGATTATGATTGCATTGTGGCCTGTTATGCCAAAAGGAATGCTGCATGCAGCCACCTCGAATATGGAGGGAGCAATCAGCTGCAAAAGCATGGGGAAAGACGCAACTCCTGGAATGTGCAGGGCTCAGTGTCTTGACTGGGAAACCCCGCTTGGAGAAACAGGCATAAGCTCTGGAATTGGCTGTCCTCCAAAAAGCAAGGAGGATTGGTATGATGTTGAAAATGCGAAAACATGCTGTATACCTGAGGAGGGCGAGTCTCCGCTGATATATGCGAGAATGTCTGCTGACAAAGATGACTTTGTTGGAGAGCTTGCCGCAGGTGCGATAGTCTGGGTGAAAAGTGAAGGGGAAAAATTCGACTTTATAGTTGAAGTCAAGAATCCGAACAGCGACTCAAAACCGTCAGTCGATGCAGACCTGACAAAATACAAGTGCACATTATCTGTTTCAGGACAGCAGGCAGGTCAATTCCAATACTTTTATTTCCAAAGCCCGACCGGTCAGGTCATATTTGACGGCAATAAACAATTCGAGGATGTTTTGGTGAAGCCTGGCACATTATCATTGACCTGCACAGCAGGGGTGGAAAAATACAGCATAGATGTGCCTGTAAGAGCATACCCTGAAGATTAAAGCTTGAGACCTAAAATTACGCTGCTGTCTTGGCAGCAGCCGAAATTATGGGCTTTGTCCGAAATCTCTCTGTGGCGCGTTCACTAAGCTTATTTCATTCATTGTAACCCGAGTCAATCATGAATGGCGCATAACAATCAAGGTTCACTAGGCGCCACTTTCCGGACAACAGCCGAAATTATAGCAAGATTTATAAAGAATGAATAAAATTATTGTATATCATAAAACAGCTTAAAACTATTGTTTTCAATTGAAAACCTAAAGAGGTGAAAATTATGAAAAAAGGAATGTCTTCTATTGAGATAATAATTGCAACAGCACTCGGCCTGATAATACTTGTTGTGCTTGCAGTTTTGATATTCAGGAGTGCCGGAAATGCAACAACCGGAACTGCATGCGCGAAACAAGGAGGAGTGTGCAGGGAAAATTGTAATCCATCGACAACATGGAACGAAGTGACTGAGGGTCAGGCATCTTGCGGTACAGGCAAATTCTGCTGCAGACTGGCGGTTGAAGCGCCTTAAGGCTAAAAACTTATTTTTCAATGCTTCAGCGTTTGTTTAGCTGAAGCGATTAATTATTCCGGCATCATAGAGCGCGACAATGAAAAAAACTATTTCTTCTAAAAAAGGATTTGACCCGAATGTGATTCCCTGGCTTATCCTGGGATTATTGTTCCTGATACTCGGGTTTATAGTGATTGCAAAGCTGCTCGGCGGCTCAGGAAATGAGGAGAACAGGGCAATGCAGGCGCAGTTCAACATGCTTGCCAACAAGATATCAGGGCTGATGCAGGACAGCAGCGACTATGCCTCAGCAGAAGGAACATTATTGCTTGCAGAGGATTACTGGATAATCGGTTTCAGCTCTCCAAAGGTTTTTGAAGCCAATATCTTCACAGGCGGGGGGCAGGCCTGTGTAGGAAATGTCTGCGATATCATGACAAACCCCCAATACCACCATGTGCTTGCTGAGTCAACCGGAGTAGACAGCAGCATTCAGCTTATAGCCCCGCACTCTGTCTGTGGCTCAAAAGCCTGCATCTGCCTTTTCAAGAAAGTGCTTGACTGCGATAAGCACGACACTTACAAAGAGTTTATAGAAACAGACAAATGCATTGTGGGCACAAGTTGCCTTGTCCTTGATGACACATTTGTTTTTTTTGTCAGCGATTACAAAACCAAAAATGACAATATCCCGCAGAGTTTTGGAAGAGCTCTCTCGACAAGGTACAACACAGGGACTTATAAGTTTGATAAATTCGACAGCCTTTCAGTGCCTTTCAACAATTATGCCCAGAGCTATGAGGAGCTAATCCTCGCCGGAAAACACCTTGACATTAAATGGGGCATGCAAAATATCTACATAGAAAAGGTAAAGCACAACAGCCTTGCAACAACAATATATATTACTCCAGCATTCTCTGATTCCCAATCCAAAGCTCTGCTTGACAGCAGAAAACAGGCTTTGGAGCAATTTTTGCAATCTTCTGCGCAGGCTGAAACAGAGCTGGCAAGGCTCGGAGAATTCGTATTTGCATTCTACACTGACTTTGTAACAAACAACAAGCCATCAGGCTCTTTTTCGCAGCCTTTCAAGGTTCAGCTCGGAGACGGAGCCTCGATAACAAAACAGGAGATTTTGATTTGGCTTAATAATCAGGACTATAGGGGCCCTGATTCTACTGGAGCAAACCCGAGAAATGTCCTTCAAGGAGCTGACAGGATAGCTGATTTTTGGAAAGCGTGGGATGGTGTACTGGCGTGGAATATTCCTGAGAGGCTTACTAATTCGTTGGAGTTTATCCTCACAGGATACGAGCTCGCAGATGGCAAGACAATGATACTTGTTAACATTGTTGTCTCTGAAATAAACGTGGCGGGATAATAATATCCGATTTTGTATTTATCTAATTTCTTTATCTAATCTCTTTCCCAGGATTCCTAGCTCTATTGCATGCCTTTTCAGCTGTTCGGGACTCTGCACTTTCGTCGCTATTGCTTCCCACTTTCTCATAACTCCTGTTTTCTCCGCAAACTATTTAAAAGGAGTTTTTATTAAACATATTTAAATAGGAATATTGCCGGTATCGCCTGATATTGCTTAACATATTGCTTAGCACAGAATGGTTTTGTGGGTTTTATGGCCAGACGCAATAAAAGAGGAGAGATAGAGTACACTTATATAATTGCAGCTTTATTCATGGCTGCGCTCGCGTTTGTAGCGATAAGCTTTGCAATAAGGGCGAGCGACAAAGTTACTTTCTGGAAAACATATCATATGAAGAATTCAGGCACACTTGTGATGCTCTCTGTCGCGGCAAACGGCGACTTAAGCTTTGACTATGATGCCGTTTCAGGGAAAAACACATTCGAATACGAGATAGCGCCAGGCGATGGCGAGTGGATTGTGAGAGAGCACATTGACGTGCCTGACAAGGAGCTAAGAAGGCCGAGAAAATTCAATTTCGCAGGCGACAGCAGTGTTGTTTTCGAGCAGCCCTATGAGATACTTCTGCCTGCAAAGCTAACTTTTTACCTGAAAGACCGGACATTCAGCATCAATAACGAGCCCTCTGCCGCAGCCTCTCTTCCCGGCGAGTCTTTCTGCGCGCCAGTCACAGGACAGGGGGCTTTCATGAACAGGAAAGTCTTTTTCAAGGTGGTGCAGACAGAGTATGCGGGAAAGGAAAAGCTCGTAGACCCGCTTAACGCATATGTCAGGAACCAGCCCTTGTTTGTGCAGAACAGCAACACTGTCGTGACTTCTGACCCGGGGGAAAATATTGACGTGAAAATACTTTTCACATTCGACCCTGAGATTGAGGACAAGATATCGTTCGACATCGGAGGCTCAGCCTCGTACAACCAGTATTTCGCCTGCCTCATAAAACAAAATCTGCAGAGCAAATTCCAGGGGATTGTGATTGAAGGCGCTGAAAATGTAGCCGACAATTTCGATGAGCCAGGATTCATAACTGCAGTGATAAATTTTCACACAGAAGACTATGCCCTTTCGCAGGATTCATTGAATGCGATAATTCCAGGAGTGTATAATGCAATCGAGACTTTTTACAAATAAAAAAGGTTCAAGCCTTGTC
>JAZDFJ010000008.1:0-28538 GCA_043807995.1 Candidatus Woesearchaeota archaeon | reverse complement strand
GATTTTTAAAATTTCAACCCCTGAAAAACACCCACATTCCATTATTAGTAATCAACTCCTTATATCGAGTTTATTGATTGATAGCGCCACCCAGCAACACTACACTATTCTCCCCTTCAAATCATGCATTCCAACATCAGTTATCTCCACTTCCAGCTCTTTTCCTAAAAGAGCGTCGTCTCCATGCACAACTATCTGTCTGTAGAATATGTTCTTGCCGATTATTGTTCCTTCTTTGCCTTTTTCATAGAAATACGCCCTGCCTTTCCAGCCAATCCATTTTCTGTTGTTTTCTTCGCAGTTGCTGAAAAACCAATCGCTGAATACTGAAGACCTCTGCTTTACAGCATTTGTTGAGAGCTTTTTCATTGCAGCAGCCCTTGTCCCTTTTCTCGGAAAGAATTTTGAGATGTTGATTATATCAAACTTTATTTTTCTGCAAAATTCTAATGTCTGCTCAAAATCCTGCTCTGTTTCAGAGGGAAAACCGCAAATGATGTCTGTTGCAATAGTGATGCCAAGAATATTTTCTCGCATTTCCGCGATCAAAGAAGCATACTCTTCTTTTGTGTAAAGCCTGTTCATGTCTTTCAACACTTTATTGCTTCCTGACTGCAAAGGCATATGCAGGAATTTATAAACATGCGCTGAATCTCTGATCAAGGGCAACAGCTTGTCTTTTATTTTCAAAAGATGATTTGGGTTGAGCATTCCAATTCTAATCCTGTAATCGCCTTTGTACTTCAACAATCTCTCCAATAATTCTGCAAAACCTGTTTTTATGTCAAGGCCGTATGCCCCTGTGTCCTGCGAAGTCAGCCAGATCTCTTTCACTCCTTCATTCAGCGCATTGCAGAACTGCTTTTCAATATCGCTGGCAGGATAAGAAAACAATTCGCCTCTTGCCTGCTTTGTCTTGCAGTAGGTGCAGTCTCCTGTGCAGCCTGCATTGATAGGTATTATCTCGACAAATCTGTTTTTCCTGAGCTTCGGCAGGTTTAATCTGGCATTGTGCTTCAAATCAATGAATTTTGCTGTCTTTCCTGCAATAATCTGCTCAACAGCCTCCTTGATTTTATGAATCTGCCTTGTGCCGACAAGGGAAATATTTTTCAGCTTTGGATTCTCATGGTCTGACTGTGCAATGCAGCCAGCAACAATGATTTTCTTGTTTTTCGGCAGTGTTTTCAATTCATACCAGAATTTCTTTTCAGGAGCATCCTTGACAGTGCATGTGTTTATGACAATAATATCTGCCTTTTCTCTGCCTTCTTTGCCATGCACAATCTCATGGCCTGCACTCTTCAGGATTCCTGCCATGACCTCAGAGTCAGACTGATTTAAAGTGCAGCCGTATGTTTTTATGAAAATCCTTGCCATGATTAAAGAAAAGGAGTGGTGTTTTTTAATGTTGCTGAAAACATTATTGAATTTAAAGGCTTTATCCGAAATGTAGTGCCTAGTGAGCTTTAAGAGTACATATGCGATTGTACTAGACTCGGGAAACAATCGAATCCAGAAGCAAGGCGAACGCACTACGATAAAATTTCGGACAAAACCGAATTTAAAGAAAAGTTTAAATACCTAGGTATAAAATAACAAAAACAATAAATAATCTTTTAATCAAAACACTATCTAAAAAAAGGGAAAATAAAAAAAGGAAAAAAGGTGATAAAATGAATTCTAAATTGATGATAATGGCTCTGTTTCTTGTTTTGGCAATATCCATGCTTACAGCATGTACAAATAAAAACCTGAGCGGCGAGGCAGAGAATATAAGGAATATATCAGGAATAGATGAAATTGCTTTGACAGGAAGCCTTACTGTAAAAACAGTTCCTGAAGAAGCTGAAGTTTTTCTTGATAATGAGTATAAAGGCTTGTCAAATATTGTCATAGATAATATTGAGCCTGGCAGGCACACATTAAAATTAGTAAAAGAAGGCTATGAAGAAAAAGAAGAGGTAATAAAAACAGCGGCAGGAGAAGAAAAAGCATACAGATGGGAGTTCATTAAGCTGACTGCAGAAACCGCAGCTCTGGATGTTGATTCAAACCCCCGGGGAGCGACAATATACTTAAATGATGATGCCAGCGGCGTAACACCAAAAGTCTTTGAGCTTGATCCTGGCTTTTATGATGTAAGGCTCGAGCTGGACGGTTATTATCCTGAGGAGAATACAATTGAGATGATTGCAGGAGAAGATTTCATGATTGACTGGGTTCTTGAAGAAATACCTGAAGAAGGAACATTAGCCGCAACTTCTAGCCCAAGCGGCGCAGAAGTCTATGCTGACGGAATGTTTTTAGGGACAACGCCTGTGAATTTTGACGGCCTTTCTCCAGGAGAATATACTCTTGCATTTGTAAAAAATGGCTATAAGCCGGTAATGGCTACTGTTGAAATCGAAAACGGAGAAACAGCAACTGTGAGCAAAAATCTTGAATTACTGGGAACAATTGTAACAGAGAGTTTCAACCTTTATCTTGGAGACTGCATTCAAGGTTCAAGCTTTGACCACACTGATTTCCCAAGACTACTGGATACAAACTTAATGTTTATGGGAGATGCGTTTGGAATTGAAGAGAGCTTATATATAGCAAACAACATGATTTGCGCTGCAGGCTCATCCACAAATAATGATTATGGCAGGAACCCGTACATAAGATTTAGCTCAAGCAGCGGCCCTCTGAAGTATAGATTTACTTTTGACAGCAGTGTAAAAGCTTCTGATGTCTCATCAAGCCATCCGTTGATGATTTACCCTCTCAGAAGATTGATTGAGATAAGACACATTGAAGATGGTCAAATGAATGCTTATTACGGCGCGCAAAGAGTAATGGAAGAGGGAGACAGTGTTGAAATTGATGGTCGTGATATTGAAGTTGTAGAAATCGGGTCGCAAGCTGTGAAAGTAAGCGTTGACGGCGAAGTAGAGGTATTGACAGAAGGCGAGGTAATGAATTTCGCCGGTTTTCAAGTCCAATGCCTGCTTATTGACAACAATGACAAGACAATACTGAGGATGGGAGAAAAAGTCTTGTACAATATTGATGAGGGAGATTCGCTAGAAATGTTTGGAGAGCCGGCAATAGAGAGCGATGCAGAATGGGTCTGGAAAACAATACAGGTAAATAGCAGCGGGGATATAGAATACATTGAAATCTGGTATAACCAGCAGAGAACAGACTTAAACGATGACGATGGCTTTGTTCCATTAGGAGAGGGAGACTCTGTTTTCTACTCGAACAACCATTCTAAAATCATGTATTCAGAGACAGAGAACGACGACAGGGAAATCGTGGAGATACATTTTGACAATATAAGCCTCAACGGAACCGTATATCAAGTTGTGCTATTTGAAACAGAAGAAGGCAACAACATACTTAAATTCGGCCAGGTTGAAACAGACAAAGTTGTTGTACAGACAGACGGAAACAATCAAGGATGGCATCTCTGGCATGAATCAGGAGGAGTATACGTCAGGCACGGGGTTGAAAACAGAAGCTTTGCAATTAAAATTCAGGATGAAAATCTTGATGACACATTTGATGTGACTCCGAGCAGTCAAAATCTGGGATACTGGTCTATTATAAACTCCGGAAATGACACTGCAGGAGCTGACATTATTGAGTTCACTGTCAAAATAACCGGGACAAACTACGAGTGGTTTGGAAGCACAGAAGGAGATGCAGACGGAGAGATAACATACAACCAAGCAGATATCTCAACAGTGGATTTGCCTTACCTGATAGATTTCGGAGTGATTATAAGAGGAGAAAACGCCAATGACGGAGTAGAGGCTGCAATGGATGACGACTACCTTGTTTTGGAAGTGCCAGAACATCCGATACAAATAAAGACCGGGCTAACTGTTATTTAATTTTTTAAATTTTTTTATTTATTTTTTTTCTTCAATTTCTCCATCTTCCACAGCAACATTTTTAAACATCTTTCCGCTCCTGATGATTATGAGGCTCGCTGTTTTATTCTCTGGCGGAAAGGATTCCTGCTATGCATTGCATCTTGCTGTGAAGCAGGGGCATGAGATTGCATGCCTTGTCAATATTGTTTCTGAGAGCAATGAGAGCTATATGTTCCACACTCCGAACATACATCTTGCTGAACTGCAGGCTAAAGCTATAGGACTGCCGCTGCTGAAAAAGACAACAAAAGGAGAAAAAGAAAAAGAGCTTGCTGATCTCAAGGATGCGATTATCGAGGCAAAAGAGAAATTTAAGATTCAGGGTGTCGTAACAGGCGCTGTCGCCTCTGTGTATCAGGCTTCAAGAATCAAGAAAATATGCGAAGAGCTTGGCTTGGAATGCGTCAACCCTTTGTGGGGCAAAGACCAGGTAGAGCTTCTTAATGAACTGCTGGAGAATAAATTCTCTGTCCTTATATCAGGGATATTTGCCTATCCTCTTGATGAAAAATGGCTTGGCAGAATCATTGACAGGGATATTGTTTCAAAACTTTCTGAACTCAAGCAGAAATACAAGCTAAACCCTGCAGGAGAGGGCGGCGAGATAGAGACAACAGTGCTTGACGCGCCTTTTTTCAAAAAAAAGATAGCAATTGTTGATTCTGAGATAAAAGCCAAAGACAATGAAGGCATTTTTGTGGTAAAAAAGGCTGTGCTTGAAGAAAAGTGACCAAATAATTGATTAGCGGCAGGTAATCCACAACCGGAATCTATAATTATAGAAAATATCAAAACCCGCCAGTGTTCAAACAAAGCAGGCTTCAGCGGTCAAAGGCTAATCTGTTTCTTCTTCCTCTTTCTTGTAAAAGCTCAGAAGGCTGTGCGATTTGACCTGTGCTTCATAGCTGATTTTCGGCTTCAATTTCTCAACCCCTTTTTTTATCTTTTTCTGATGGTTACAAAACCAATCAGTTTCTTGAAATGTTGTTACAAGCTCTCTGCTTACTATAGGAAAAACCCATATTTAAATACTGTCATTTTGTAATATATATTCCAAAATATACATTAAACTAAATATATTTTGCATAATTTTTTTCCAAGAGATTTTGTTATTCTGGAATGGAAAAGAAAACAAAGAAAGATGCCAGAAAAATGAAAAATATAGTCGAGAAAACATTCTGCAGCACAAAAAAAGAACCCTCAAAAAACTCTCTACTTAGCAATGCTCATTATGCTCTCGTAGCTTTCGCTTAAAACTTCACCAGAGGTTGTGTCAATCTTGACATTCAGGAGCTTAAAGCTGTGAGTCACAAGAGTGATGTTCCACATCTGCTTTCCATCAACCCTCTGCAGAAGAATAAGCCTTTTTGCTATCGGTTCAGAAGATGCCCTTTCTTTCTTATGCTCTGCAACAATCTCCAGAGCCTTGTCAAGAAACACCTCAAGATGGTCAAGCTCTATCCCTTCAATAGATTTGGTTTGCTTGAAAACATCCTCTTTCTCTCCCCTTTTGATTTCACCAGAAGCAGGCACATCAAAGACAACCATCTTGTCCTCTTTCTCGCTGTAATAGCCGAGCTGCCAGCCAAAAGGAGACTTGCCCTCATCAAGCCTGAAGCAGTGTACAAGATAGAACTTAGGATTTTTCTTAATAAAATCCTTGTATTCCTTAGAATCCTCAACTCTTTTCAGCGCCTCTTTTATGTGCATGAGAATAAGATAAAACAACTAGCATATAAAGTTTACGGCATGAAATTCATTATCAGATGATAATGAAAAAACAGGCAAAACAGCGTTTTCACGACTTTATCTTCCAACTCTGTCCATAAAGCACATTCCGCAGCGTCTCTCTGCTTTATTTTTCACATGTGTTGAACAGAGCCTGACATCCCCTCTGTTGTTGCCAATGACACCAAGAAAATAAGGATGAGTTTCCCTTGGGCAGAGATGGTCCTGCTTGTTAAGATACCATTTTCCATGAGATCCCAAAAAATTTACGTTGGAGGAATACTTCAGGCTATCCCATGAATCCCCGCCAATTAATCCTGCATCTTCTCTTCTGGTTAGTCTCATATCCAAAAATTGAAGGCCAAGAACATCTTTGTGTTGCCCAAAAAAATCCATTGCAATTTTTGCATCGTCCTGCATATGCTCAGGACCTCTTGTTATATCGGTTGCGATATACACGACTGACACAACTCCTGCCTCTGCAAATCTCAAAAGCTCCTCAAGCCTTTTTTGAGGAGTGAAGCCGTGGCCGACAATGCCTGGCTCAAGCTGCTGATAACCGTTACTTGCAAGCAATACTGTGTTGGCTCTTATAAGTTTTTTTGCAAGAGGCTTTTCAAATTCAAGACACTTTGCAGGCAGTGCTGCCCTAATCGGGCGCTCGCATGACAACTCGGCAAGCGCATCAAGAGCAATATCAAGATTGTCGATAAAGCCACTGAAGTGCCTCAAAGACCGCGGAACAAATACCTCTGTTGTCTGGCCAAGCCTTAGAAAGAGAGGCGCATCAGGAGCAAGGCCGAGCTGGCATGCAAATTGATTTATCCTCTGAATAAGAGTTGCCTGGTCAAAAGAATAGCCAGTATACAAAAAAGGAGGGCCATTGTTGAAGGCATAACAGTATTTGCATCTGTTTTCAGGGTTGTAAATCCCTTCAGGAGATGTGTTTGCCAGGCAGCCTTTGCTGAAATCAATGCCTATTTTTAACCTGCACAAACCTGCAAAATCTGGAAAAGCGCCTTTTCCTTCCCTGACAAGTTGATGCCTTTTCGGAGGCCAAACAACATAGTGAGGAGTGAATTCTATTCTGTCGACGAGCGTATACCCTGCACAAAAATCTTCAGGAGGATTTGCCGCAGGCTTGTAATGGCAGAACTCAGCCACATCATCTCTTGTCATTGCTTTGAATAAATCTGTCAGGCCAGGCCTTATACTGTCTAAATCAATATGCCTGGAGCGAATGCAATAAGTTGTATCAGCCTCTTCTCCCAGCATATGCACCTGATGCGCATTTCTAGTTTGAGGACTTTCAGGAACAGGTCCGAACAGATCCTCATCCACATGAGATTCTAAAACAGACTCTTCTGCTGATCCTGGCAATCTGCGTATTTCAATAGTTTTCCATTTCATAGCGGCAGCTGCTTTTAGTAAGCCGGGATTTGCCCCTATAAGATAAGTTGTAATAAATCCAGTTCTGAAGCCACGATATTCTGCCGAGGCTACTGGATCAGGAGCAACAAGAAAATCCTGCAGGGCGCGAGGGCAGGCCTTGACAGAGGGATCAAGCCCGTATGTCTGGAAGAAAAATAAGTTATCTGAGCCCGGAACCTGATAGAATTTCCAGCGGTAGGTTCTTTTTTTTCCCCAAGGTTTCTTCATACTCATAATCTCCACCACAACAAGCAAAGCAACAGATTAATGGGATTCAAAACGGATTAATAAAGATTTATCTCCTCAATATTAGGAGATTGGAAAATATAAGAGAAAAAATAAGAGGAAAAAAGCAGAAAACAGCAAACATTAAAAAACACAGCTGTTTAATCAGTCTCATGCCAGCCGACATCATTGAAAAGAAGCGGGAACGATTCGAGATACAGGGCTACCGCATCGTCGGCAACCATTCCGCAATAAAAATATGCCATTGGTGCAAGCAATGGCTTAAGAACAAGGGCGTATGCTACAAGAATGATTTCTACGGCATACAATCGCACAGGTGCGTGCAGATGACTCCTTCGCTGCAGCACTGCAGTTTAAGATGCCAGTGGTGCTGGCGCGACACAGCCACAGCGACCAGCAAATGGTCAGGCCCTATTGACGAGCCCAAGGACATTGTTGATGGCTGCATCCATGAGCAGAAAAAAATACTCATGGGCTTTGGGGGCAATGATGATATCAACAAGAAAACTTTTCAGGAAGCACTGAAGCCCCTGCACTTTGCAATATCATTAACAGGAGAGCCAACTCTTTATCCGAGACTAGGAGAGCTTATCAGCGAAATACACAGCAGAGGCATGACAACTTTTCTTGTCACAAACGCAACACAGCCTGATGCCCTGAAAAAATTGGTCGGAAAATCAGAGCCGACACAATTGTATTACACAATCCCTGCACCCGACGAGAGAACATTTATAAAATCATGCAATCCCTCTGACAAAGGCGCGTGGAAAAACATACTGCAGTCGCTGGAGCTCATGAACAGTTTCTCGTGCAGGAAAACAATAAGGCTCACTCTCGCCAAAGAATACAACATGATTAATGCTGAAGGATATGCAGAGCTTATAAGAATCGCAAACCCTGACTTTGTCGAGACAAAATCATATATGTGGCTCGGCTACAGCAGGAAAAGGCTGAAAAAAGAGAATTCGCCGTCGAACAAAGAGCTGGGCGATTTCACAAAAGCGATTGCAAAAGCGCTTGGCTGGAAGCTCATCGCCGAGAAAAAAGAGAGCAAAGTATTTCTCATAATGAAAGATGACAAAAAAGAGAGGGTGATGAGGTTCTGAAAATCTAAGAAATAAATCTCACTTCATCTCAATCTTCACAAAAGTCTCTGCTATTCTCTTGATAAGCATTGTTGCAAGGCCCCATGCCAATGGAAGCCACGCAGGTATGCCGAGAAAGCTCGGGTTGAAATACTGCCAAGCTCCGAAATGTATGCATAAAATCTCTGCAAGAGGGCCAATGATCGCACCTGTCACAAAAAAGAATATATCGTGCTTCTTGTGCCAAAAGGCAATGCCTGTCGCCCACGCAAGTATCAGCAGTATTGTCGCCAGAAAATTATTTTTATAGAATGCAGAGATTATTGCCATGCCTATGATAAAAATGGCAAACTCGAACAACAATTCCTTTTCAATCTTTTTTGTGAAATGCATACTAATCATAAACCTCTTTCCTGTGCTCAAAGCAGTTGATTATTATCTTGTTATTTTCTATCCTGTATATCAATCTGAATGGAGGCACTCTTAAGCTCCTGTAATTTTTCAATTCATGCTGCAAAGGCTTGCCAGCTTCAGGATGCTTCTCAAGTTTTTGAATCTGCTTGATAATTCTCAAACGGGTTGTTTTATCCTTTATTTTTTTGAAATCCTGCTGGAATTCCTGAGAAAATATAATTTCCATTTTATTTAGTCAGCAAGGCGTCTATCTGTGCAGCCTTCATTCTGGTGTTTGCTTTCACATAACTCCCTTTCTTTATCTGCTCCTCGCTTCTGGCTATTTTTTGAATCATATCGATTTCCTTGCCAAGATTTTCTTTGTTTATTTGTTTCAGCAGAATATTGCCGTCTTTATTAAACACAATAAACTTTGTTGAGGTTGTTATCCCAGCATCTCTCCTGATCTCAGCAGGAATAACAATCTGGCCATTCGGGGAAATTCTTGTTATCGCGACTTCCATAAGCACCACCTAAAATGTATTTTAATATTAAAATACATAGTATATAAAAATATTTCGGTTTTATTGAAACATTCACTGGAAATAGGCATTCAGCACATACTGCTGCACCATCCTGTGGGTGTTGAAAAATGACGCATTGATCGCTATTGCTTTCTGCATCACTGAAAGATACTGGTCATAGTTGTTGTAGAACAGCGGCACTATGACCTTTTCCAGCTTTTCATAGAGGTCATTGGCGTCAACATTCGAGTCTTCAGGAGCAAATTCAGGGCCAATCGACCATCCTGTCACGCCCTCGATATGGCCTTCGAGCCACCAGCCGTCAAGAACACTGAAGTGAGGGACTCCGTTATGGCAGGCTTTCATTCCTGAAGTGCCTGAAGCCTCCAATGGTCTTTGAGGAGTGTTAAGCCAGACATCAACCCCAGCCACCAGGAGTTTTGCTATGTCCATATCATAGTTCTCCAGATACGCAATGTTTACTCTTCCTTTCAGCTGGCCGATTATATTGAACAGGTTTCTTATTATGTCCTTGCCCTGCTGATCTGCAGGATGCGCCTTGCCTGCAAAAATTATCTGGATTTTTCCTACCCGGCCATTTATGTCAAGCAGCCTTTTTATGTCTGAGAATAAAAGGTCAGACCTCTTATAGGCAGTCATTCTTCTCCCGAATCCGATTGTAAAAAAATCATAGTCCATCCCTGCATTTGTCTCTGAATTGACAAAATCAATAAGCTTTTTCTTTTCCTTGAAATGAGCCTCTTTTAGCTCATCCTTCGGAATTCCCATGGCATATCTCAAAGACGAGGGATCATTCTCCCATCCAGGTATGTGCCTGTTGAAAACCAGCTTGAGAGAATCTGAAACCCATGTTGAAGAGTGCACGCCATTTGTGATTGAATCAATAGGATAGCCCGGGAACATCTGCTGAGTCACCTCGCCGTGTTTTTTTGCAACACCATTAACATAATGGCAGGCATTCAGCGCAAGCAGAGTCATATTTACATTTCCGTTGACACTACCGAGCCTTGAAATGCATTGGCCGGCGTTTTTGCCAACCATGCTAAGAGCAAGCTCCATTGGAAATATGTCGTGGCCTGCGGCAATCGGCGTATGAGTTGTAAAAACACACTGCTCTCTAATCTTTTTGAGCATAGCATCTATGTCAAGCCCGCTGTCTTTCAGCTCATTGTATAATTCGCACACAAGAAAAGCAGAATGGCCCTCGTTCATATGATATCTTTTAATATTGCTGAATTTCAGCTCTCTCAGGAGCTTCACTCCTCCGATTCCGAGAACAATTTCCTGCTTTATCCTATATTTTATATCTCCTCCGTACAGATAGCTGGTTATTTCCCTGTCTTCAGGAGCATTTGTCTCTATATCTGTGTCAAGGAAATAAATAGGCATTTCAAAGCCTTTGATCCCTGCCAGAACATACTCCCAAATCTGGACATTGACTGTTCTTCCCTCGATCTCTACTGCAATCTTTTCAGGCAGCAATGTTAAAAAGTCATTGACACTCCACTGGGCAGGCTGTTCTCTCTGGTTTCCCTGCTCGTCAAGCTTTTGATAGAAATATCCTTTTTTGCTCAGCAATGTGATGCCGACAACAGGCACATGAAGATCTGAAAATGACTTCAAAGTGTCGCCTGCAAGAATGCCAAGGCCGCCGCTGTATGTCGGCATATGCGTTGACAAACCGATTTCCATTGAAAAATAAGCAACAATTCTATCCTATTTAGGAATCTTTTTTCTGTCATACTGCCTCATGAAACCACACCTCTTTTTTGATTAAAGATTGATTAACAATTGATAGGAAATAAATAACAATTAATTAACAGGAAATAAATAACGATTATTAATGAATAAAACAATTATAAAACAATTGGAAAATGCAGCAAAGCAGTGTGCGCTAATCCATTCTGATAAATCCTTGTTCAGGCTCTGAAATAATATTGTCCTCCTTCAGCTTTGACAAAGTTCTCAGCACTTCGCTTTCAGACATTCCCTCTAATCCTGCCTCCACTAGAATTGACTCTACAGGTATTCTCTTTTTTTTGCCAGATAACATGTCTGTCAAAAGAGTGAGTATCTTAATCTTGTTGTCTACCTCAGACTCTCTGACGATTTTTGAAGCCAAAGTCCTCTGGAACCGCATCAGCTCTTCAAACTCTTCTTCGTTCATATAACTAATAATGTAGCACGCAAGCCAAAAGCAAAAGATAAACTACACTATCCCCCCAATTGGTATAGAAATGGTGCGTCCAGTATATAAATTTTACGGAAAAATCGGCTTTGCCCAAAATCTCGCTACGCTCGATTTCGAGTCGTCTTGAAAATTTTGGATTACCTTTTTGTAAAGTGCTGCACCCCCGGATGGGGCATCCCCGTGCAACGCACATAATACTTTTAATTTCGGAAATTTTCACTTAAGGACGACTTTTTGGGCAAAGCTGGAAAAATCACAGGTGCTCGCGCCATTGATGCAAAAGCACATTCCAAATGCACCCAAAAATTTAGGCATCATCTGAAAAATCTATTGTCCTAATATCAAAACTCCCAAAAAAATAACTTTTATAAAACCAGCATTGCATCTATATTATCATGAGAGAATTTATACTGCTTGCTTCAAAATCGAAAACATCGTCTGATTTCAGCCTTGACAATCTTCCAGAAGCAGGGCGCATGGATCTTGTGTGCAGGACAATCTCGAATGCATTGTGGATATCCAACGACTTGAGAAAAGACACTGCAATCCATGTTGCAATGAACGGCCCGCCATGCCCGCCAAAAATGATAAGCTTTTTCGGAGAAAATTTGTCAGGCATTCTGCCTGATGAAAGGTCAATTGGTTTGGCTGTGAAAACTACGTTGAAAGCAGGGATGGATCTCAAGCTGGAAGAGAAAAAAGAGGCTTTCCCAGGAATTGCTGTTGCAAAAAAATCTTTCGAATCCCTGATCAAGGAAAAATCAAAAACAAGCCAACTCGTATATCTTCATCCAAAAGGCAAAGACCTGCGGGAATTCAAGTTTGAAAAAGATGTCTGCTTTGTCTTGGGAGACTTTATAGGCCTGCCTCCAAAAACAGAAAAGCTGCTTGACAGGCTTGGAGCAGAAAGAATAAGCCTCGGCCCTGTTGTTGTGTTTGCCTCGCACTGCCCAATACTTGTCCACAACGAGATGGACAGGAGAGGGTAGAAACAGTCCGGTTCTGTCCGAAAAGTCGCCATAAGGTGAAAATTCCTTCAGTTAGCAGCATCTTGCCCGTTGCGCGGGGTTGTCCCTTACGGGGACGCAGGGCTATAAGATTCGGATTTCCAGAATTTTCAAGGCGACTAAGAATCGACCACAGGGAGATTCCGGACAGAACCCAGTCTTTCGGAAAATTTAAATATTTAATCTTATTTCTCAATTTGCATGAATGAAGGAAAAAAAGCGCATAAGGAACTTCAGGAGCTTGCAAAAATAATTCATAAAAGCAAACCATCTATAAGACCAGATTATGTTATCGGTTTCTACAGGCTCTGGACAAGATTGCCTGCAATTGAAAAGACACTTATCAAAAAAGGCGTTCTGACAAGAGACGAGATAGACAAAGAACAAATTCCGCTACTGAAAAAATGCAGAAAAGACTTTAAATGAACAAGTAGAAACAAAAAACAGCTTTTAACAGCTACTTCAAAACTACCTGAGGCTCTTTCGGCATCATCTGGGAAAGAGACTGTGGAAATTCATCGCTTTCAATCACAACCTCTTCCTTTTCTATTATTATCCTAGCTCCGGAATCCTCTCTGCCTTCTTTCTTTCCCTTCTTGTCATCCTTTTCCTTTTTCTGCTTTCCGAAAATGGTTTTCTTTAGCCTGTTGCTTTTCAGGGCAAAACTATCCTTTTCCTCAAGCTCTTTTTGCCTGTAAAAATCAAGAATATTCAAAAAATTGTCAATCTCCTTTATTGCGCCGTAAAGCTGATGCTGCTTGCTTAAGTCCATGCTGTTCTCATCTGCTTCCTGCAGTATTGCAATCAGCCTTGTTTTTCTTTTTTCAAAAGTCTTTTTTAATTCGCTTAATGACATTTCTTCACCCTGTTCCTGCATTTATCTACTGTTAATAAAAAGATTCATGAAAAAGATATCACATTTTTCATGTTTTTCAAAAAATATTCCAGGCAGTCTATGCCGCAAAACCTTGCCTCTTTTCTAAAATCTTTAGGCCCAAACTGCACTACAATGCTTTTCTCCCTTTCAAGCAAAGTGCTGCATGTAGGGCACACTTTTACCTTGTTTTCTAGTTCTTTAACCTTTTTGTTTATTAATGTTTCCATCCTTCCTTCTTTTATAAAGTCCCTTATTCTAAGGGCATCTTCATACTCTATTTCTGCAAAAAAAGTTTCCAATTGTTCAGCAAATTTGTTCATGCTTTTAACACCTCTATTTTTTTGAAGACCTCTTCTGATTCATATATCGGGATGATTTTTTTTGTGAGATTGATAAAGTAGCTCTCTTTTCTGGCAAGGCCGTCTTTTATTTCCTGAAGGCTGTGGGTCCAGCTCACTATCTTTTTTTCCCTGTCTCCGAACTTTATAAAAACATTGCTGTATTTCTTTCTTATAGATTCAAAGTCATCTGTTATAGTGATGATTTCAACATCTTCTGTGCTGCTTTTCAAAAATCCGATGCCTTGCGAGTGCTTTACAAGTTCATCATTTGAAATCAGATGCTTTAGCAGGAAATACCTATCCTGCTCTTTCAGGAAAAGAAGGATATTCAGAAGCATTGCCTCAAAAGGGTTTATCTCTCTTGAAACCCGCTCTGCGCCTGAACCTGTCACCATTGCCACACTCGCAACTGCTATGCTAAGCGAATAAAGGCTTTTTGGTTTTCCTCTTTTGTTACCTGCCCGAATGCCCTCTTGAACAGCTTCCTTTTCCTTGATCACAAATGAGTACGCCTCCAGCAGCCTTATCTGCTGGCTGATATTTGCAAGGCTTGTGCTCAGCTTTGCTGCAAGCTCTGATTCTGACAGGGGTTTTTTTGCAAGCTCTTGCAAAATTTTCCATCTGGAACCAGTTAGTAATTCTCCGAAATCCATTTCAATTGTTGTTCTTGAATGAACTAATATTTAAATATTTCTATTCATCAATAACTATTTTAGAAACATTACTAATTAACTTAATTAGTTAAGTTGAAAATTGAAAAAATCAATTTTTCTAGAGAAAAAAGGCGTAAAAACCACCAAAAAGACGAACAAAAGCCACTTTAAAGTAATGATAAAAGTTTATAAAGTTGATGTTTCCTAAAAAATAAGAAAAAACGCGAAACTGAGATACAGCTATAGAATATATACAATATACAGTCTGTTAATAGGTTAATACAATTTTTTTAAACATCCTTTTTAGGAGGGAAAACCGCATTAGATAAGCTACGGTCTACAAAGCAGGTTAGATAGTTTTACAACTACAATTCAAAGAATATTTTCCTTTAATAATAAGAGGTGCTAAATTAGTGAAAGTGTTGATGTTTGGCTGGGAATTTCCACCATACTTTGCAGGAGGAGTGGGTACTGTGTGCGCAGAGCTCTCAAAGGCGCTCTCAAAAAAAGGCGTAGAAATAACCTATGTAATGCCATACGGCCCTCCGAATTCCCAATCAAATTATGTGAAACTGCTGATAGCAGACCAGCTTTACCCAAACTTAAAAATAAACATTAAGCGAGTGCCCTCTCTGCTGACACCTTATCTTTCATCTTCTGAAATGTATTCAAAAAACTATCAGAAATTTCTTGATACAAAATCAGGAAACGGCATGAAAAAGCTTTATGGAGAAAACCTTCTTGAAGAGATATACCTGTTTGCAGAAAAAGCAGCGCTGATAGCTCAGGAAGAGGATTTTGATGTTATCCATGCGCATGATTACACAACATTTCCGGCAGCAATACTTGCCAAAAGGATTACAGGAAAACCGCTTGCAGTGCACATCCATATAACCCAGTTTGATATAACCGGAGGCAGGGGCGCTGACCCAAGGATTTACGAAATAGAGAAAGAAGGAATGATGGCTGCAGATGTTGTTATTGCAATAAGCGATTTTGTGAAAAACAGGCTTATGCAAAGCTATGGAATCCCTGAATCAAAGATAAGGGTCGTACACAATGCAGTTGAATTCTCAGATAAAAGCAGGCTGGGTGATGAAAAACTGCTCCACCCAAAAGACAAGATTGTACTGTTCCTCGGCAGAGTCACACTGCAAAAAGGGCCTGATTATTTTGTAGAGGCAGCAAAAAAAGTTCTTGAAAAGGAGCAAAATGTGAAATTCATAATAGCAAGCTCAGGAGACATGCTCCCACAGGTTATAGAAAGAGCTGCACAGCTCGGCATAATTGACAAATTCATATTCACAGGCAGATTTGTATCTAGAGAAGAGGGCGACAGACTGTATAAAATGGCAGATGTATTTGTGATGCCATCTGTTTCTGAACCTTTTGGAATTGTAGCTTTGGAAGCAATGTACCACGGGACCCCTGTTATTGTGTCAAAGCAGTCAGGGGTCTCTGAAGTGATTCAGCACTGCCTGAAAGTTGATTTCTGGGATGTCAACCAGATAGCAAGCAATATAATTGCTGCTTTAAGATATAAAACATTGTCGCAAGCCCTGGCAAAGAACGGGATGGAAGAGGCCTGCAGGTTTGACTGGGCTGTTCCGGCAGCGAAATGTTTAAATATTTACAACGAGATGGCCGGAATGAGAGGGGGATAAAATGGCAGATGTTTGTTTGTATTTTCATGTTCACCAGCCAGAAAGGGTGAAGCAGTTCTCTGTTTTTGACATTGGAAAAAATGCAGATTACTTTGACAATGAAAAAAACAGGTTTATAATTGAAAAGGTTTCAAAAAAGTGCTACACACCCATGAACAACCTTTTGCTGAGGCGGTTAAAAAAATACCCTGGAAAGTTCAAGGTAAACTTCAGCATCACAGGAGTATTCCTTGACCAGCTTGAAAAGTATTCTCCGCAAACTCTCGACCTGTTCAAGGAGCTTGCAAAGCACGACACTGTCGAGATAGCATCTGAAACATACTACCACTCCCTTGCCTATCATTATTCAAAGCAGGAGTTTGAAGAGCAGGTGAGGATGCATCAGGAAAAGATAAAAAAACTTTTCAAAAAGGAAACCAGCATTTTCAGGAATACAGAGCTTATATACAATAACGAGCTTGCAAATCATGTTGAAAAAATGGGCTTTAAAGGAATTCTTGCAGAAGGCGCAGACCATATCCTGCAATGGAGAAGCCCGAACTATATCTACAGGGCAAAAACAACAAAGAACATGAGGCTTTTGCTTAAGAACTACACGCTGAGCGACGATATCGCCTTTAGGTTCGGCAACAAGGGCTGGGAAGAATTCCCGCTCAAAGCTGAGAAATTTGCAGAATGGCTTTCTGTCTGTGATGGTGAAGTTGTCAACCTGTTCATGGATTATGAGACATTCGGCGAACACCAGTGGGAGGACACAGGAATATTCATGTTCATGGAAAAGCTTGTCGAGATACTGATAAACAAGGGCACAAGATTCAGAAGCCTCTCTGAGCTGGCAGAGCTTGAGCCAAGGGCAGAGCTTGACATCCACAATTTCATATCATGGGCTGATGTTGAAAGGGATTTGTCAGCCTGGCTCGGCAATGATCTCCAGAAATCCGCGATACACGAGCTCTACAAGATGGAGAAGTTTGTGAAAGCGCTCGGCGACAGGGCGCTTATTGAAAACTGGAGAAAACTAACCACTTCAGACCATTTCTATTATATGTGCACAAAATGGTTCAATGACGGGGATGTCCACAAGTATTTCAATCCCTACGACAGCCCATATAATGCATTTATCAATTTCCTTAATGTGCTGAATGACATAATACTGAAGATAAGGTATGCAGCGGGGGATAACGAGAACATGAAAGATTTCAACATTTCAGACAGCCCTGCGAGTGCGCTGTTCGCTAGGTAGTTGAACAGAATAGCCAGTTAACAAGAATGAAAATTCAAATCTTCCCTGGAAGAAAGAGGTGGGAGCATGGAAGAGAAAAAAACAAAAAAAGTCAGGAAGGAAAAAAAGGAAAGGCAGCCAAAGACTGAAAAAAAGAATGTAAAGATTGTCAAGGATGCCAAACCAGAGAATTACTTTATCCTGGCAAACGGCGAAAAAGTAAAGAATGTCAGAGAGCTTGCTGATGTGCTTGAAAGGATTGAGGATCATGTCTTCAGCCATCATGTGACCCCTGATAAGAATGATTTTGCAACTTGGATCCATGATGTTTTTGAGGATGTCGAGCTTGCCAAGGAGATAGGCGGGCTGAAAGACAAAAAGCACATCCAGTTTGTGATATACAAGCATATTTCGCACAAAAAATAAATGATAAAATAATAAGCGATAAGAAAAACAGCCTGGATAAAGTGGGAACAGTGCAAGGACAGGCAAAAAGAAAAAAACAATATCAGTTATAAAAAAAAAGAAGGTGGGTGGCAATGAACAAGATAATACCTCCAGAAATGTACTTTTATTTCTGCAACGGTAAAGTCGCAAAAAGCGTGAGCGAGATGCTTGTGATACTGAAGAACATTCCGGAGAATGAATTCAGCCAGCACGTCAACTCAGAGAAAAACGATATTGCGAACTGGATAAACGGAGTTTACCAAAGGCCGGACATTGCAGAAATGCTGAACAAGAAAAGAAGTTTAAAGGCAACAATAGGAATTCTGAAAACGTCTTATGCAAAGCATGAAAAAGAGCAGAAAAAAGCCAGAAAAAGGATTGAGATAGCTTTGAAAAAAGAGCATAAGGCAAAAGCCAGAGAGAAAAAGCCTAAGGTTTCCCTGTTTAAAAAAAAAGTAAAGCAGCACTGACAGGGAAAGAAAAAGAGCCCGAAGAAAAAAAGCATAGAAAAGAGCGCAGGAGAAAAGAAGATGCTCTCGAATTTTTAGGCTATGACAACAAAACAAAGTTTGTTATGAAAGAATTCACATACGGGCTTATACTTGGGTTCTCTATTGGCTTGATAATAGCAGCGATGCTTATGCATGCAGGATTATAAAAAATCAATAGGCAAGACAAGAAATACAAAAAAAACTCAAAAAAATAAAAAATGGCTGAAAAACCAAAAGCAGACTACCTCTTTGAGATGTCATGGGAGGTATGCAACAAAGTCGGCGGGATCTATACTGTTGTAAAGTCAAAAATTCCGCTGATGCAGGAGTATTATAAGAATTATTTTCTTATAGGCCCGTATTTTGAGGAAAAAGCCCTGCTTGAATTTGTCGAGGAAGAGCCTCCTTTAAACCTTGCAGGCATATTAGGCGAAATGAAAGAGCAGGGAGTCATCTGCCATTTCGGCACATGGATGATAAGAGGAAATCCAAAAGCGATTCTCCTCGACTTCAGCAGATTAGCAGACAAAAAGGATGAGATAAAAAAATTCCTCTGGGACAATTACCAGGTTGATTCACTCTATTCTAGCTGGGATTTTGAAGAGCCTGTATTATGGTCCTGGGCTGCCGGCATACTGCTCGGGAAAATAGATGCCGCCTTAAGCGGCAAAAAAGTCTGCCAATGCCATGAGTGGCTGGCAGGAGGGGCGCTTCTCTATCTTCACAAATACGACAGAAATTTCAAGAGCATATTCACAACTCATGCAACAATCCTTGGCAGGACAATCTCTGCAGGGGCTGACAATTTCTACGAGTTTCTCGAGACTATGAATCCTGAAAAAGAGGCTTATGACAGGAAGATTCAGGACAAGTTCACCATGGAAAGGGCGTGCGCAAACAATGCAGACGTATTCACGACCGTATCTGAGATTACTGCAATTGAGGCTGAAAAGATTCTCGGAAAAAAGCCTGACGTCCTGCTGATGAATGGCCTTGACATTTCAAAGTTTCCGACCATGGAAGAGATATCATTCAAGCACATCACCTCAAAGGAAAAGATAAAGGAATACCTGACATACCATTTCTTTCCCTATTACACTTTTGACATTGAGAATACATTGATATTTTTCATCTGCGGAAGATACGAGCTCAGGAACAAAGGGGTTGATGTGCTGATAAAAGCCCTTGGCCTGCTTAACAGAAGGCTTCAGCAGGAGAATTCAAACATGACCATTGCAGTTTTCTTCTGGATTCCCAGGGACCACCAGAACGCAAAAGTCGAGCTTCTCGAGAATAAAAACTATTACGCTCACATAAGGAATTATGTAGAGTGGAACTCAAAATACATCCTTGAAAAGATTGTTTACGATTTTGTCTCAAACCAGCCGCTGTCTATACAGGGGCTGTTCACCCAGCAGTTCCTGCTCGACCTGAAAAGGGATCTTCACCAATTCCAGAGAAAAGGCAATCCGCCGATATGTTCGCACAACATCTGGAATGAATACCAGGACCCAATAGTTTCAGGATTGCTGGCTGAGGGGCTTGACAATAAAAAGGATGATAAAGTCAAGGCGATATATTACCCTGTCTATATGGACGGCAGCGACGGCCTGCTGAATCTCGAGATCTATGACGCAATGGTCGGATGCCACCTCGGCATATTTCCGAGCTTTTACGAGCCATGGGGCTACACGCCTGCAGAGTCTGCTGTACTTGGAATCCCTACAATCACAACAGACCTGTCCGGATTCGGGAGGTTTATCCAGAAAAAACTGCTGAGCAAACAGCAGGGAATTTTTGTTCTTCCAAGGCATAAGAGAAGCTATGACCAGATCGTCAATGATGTTTTCGAGACAATGCATACTTTCACAAAGCTCGACAGATCAGAAAGGATGCAGAACAAGATCAATGCCAGAAACACAATGAACTTTGTCGACTGGAAAGAGTTTGTGAAGAATTACATTGAAGCGCACAATATGGCTGTTGAGAGAAACAGGTAGAAATACTATCGACTTTGCCCGCCGTAAGTTTCTTCAGAAGATTTTTCAGATGGCTGTGCAGCTGGTGGTAGCGAAGGGTTCATTGCAGTCGGATCCGGACTATTGCCTGGATTGAACATAAGAGAAATGCTCGCACATGCTTGAGAAGGATCAAAATCTGATAAAGCAATATTTCTTATTGAACCGGCATATGCTCTTTCATCAGGAGAGCGACCCCATATTGATGGAGCCTGCCTACCGCCAGTATCGTCTATAACTGATTTATCTAATGTTGCTACATCAATAACAAAAGATCTAGTTCTACCGGGAATCGAAACGACAAAGCCAGGGATTGATACAACAAAGCCCGGAACTTTTTTGATTACATAGACAACAGCGCCTATCCTTTGTGGAAAACCCATTTTTTCACCAGTGCAACGAAAGTAATGTAGTTTCAAAATTAAATATTTTTCTATAATAAGCAACAACTAATATATAAATGTTTCGTTACTAAACAGTAACAATTAAGAGTGACAGACGTACAAAGCTATAAAAACCCAGCCAGGCTTCCATCCTTATGATACAACCAGAGCAAGTCACTGTCAGGAAATTCTCTCCAGAAGACAGGGGCTCTGTCAGGAGGCTGTGCTGCGACACAGGCCTGTGGGGAAAGCCTATTGATTCACTGTTCTGCGACAGAGAGCTGTTTGCCGATGCAATAATCGAGCCATACCTGAGATTAGAGCCTGAACATGCCTTTGTTGCAGAATACGACGAAAGAGTTGTCGGATACCTGTGCGGCTCGATAGAACCCGATTTCAACAGGAGACAAATGCCGATGGTGCTGAAAGCATTTGCAACAGTGTTTCTGAAATATGCGACAGGGGCATACAACCACCATCCTAATTCAAAGAAATTCGTCAGGAATATATTCACAAGAGTGTGGCGCCAGGCTCCGAAAACTCCTAAAGGAGTGAAAGCGCACCTTCACATCAATCTAGAACAAGAAGCCAGAAGCATAGGCGTCGGGGAAAAAATGCTGAAAGCCTATGAGCAGATGCTTCGCGAGAACGGAATAGACGCTTATTACGGAGAGGTTTTCTCTTCTGACACAAGAAGACCGGACAAGCTATACAGAAGGCTCGGATTTGAGATATTAGACAGGGTTGAATGCTCATTCTTATGGCCTGCAATTACAAAGCCGATGTATGCAATGTGCATATGCAAGAAACTCAGCGCCGAGAATTAAAAGCCTTTTCGGGTGCGTTTAAAATGTAGGTTAGCACCATTATTGTGAATGCCATTCTGTTATATGAAATAGAATTGACAGAGAGGTTGCTCTCCCTTCGGGAGATGTCAATGCCGAAAAAACATCCTGGCATGAGCCGGTGCTAACCCTCCGGACAGGAGATTTTAAACGCGCTCAGCCTTTCCAGAATATTTTTAAATAGCGCATTATTCTCAAGACACATGTTCAAGTTTCCGAAACACAGTTTCGATTCAGTAAGAAGATGTGGAAGTTAAATAGCTTATTCTCTAGACGATAAAAACAGGTTAAACAGCACTTTATTTTTTCTTTTCAGGATTCAACAATGAGCAAAAGCAGATTGCATATGCGCAGGTGATATAAATGAAAATCAAAAATCAAGAAAGACAAAACAAACAAGAACAGCATGAAAATGAACATAAAGAAAAAAAATCAAATAACAATTTTGAGGCTTCAAATTACAAGAAGTTCACAAACTATCTCAGGACATACACGACATTAGAGAACTATCCTGCAATAAAAGGCCATGACTTTGAAAAATTCTCAAAGCTATGTAAAAACAGTGATTTCCAGGAATTTCTGGAATCATTCGGGCTGATTGGCATACAGGCGGCAAATCTCGGCAAAGGCATAGAGATTGTCAGGATGATGCAGAATGACAAGCCAAAGATATTCCTAAGCTTCACAAGCAGCATTATCTCTTCAGGATTAAGAGACATAATAACATTTCTTGTCAAGCACAAGCATGTTGATGTGCTGTGCACCTCTGCAGGAGGGGTTGAAGAGGATGTTATAAAAGCCATAAAGCCGTTTGTCATCGGAGACTTTGATGTTTCCGGAAGAAGCCTTTTTGAAAGCTCTATAGGAAGGATAGGCAACATATTCGCCCCTCTCGAGAGATATGCATATTTCGAGTTGTTTATGAAGAATTTCTTTGAAGGAATATTGTCGCTGCAGAAAAAGCAGAAAAATCCTTTGACACCCAGCCAGTTTATTTCTGAGCTTGGAAAATACATAGACAGCGCTGAAATGAATATAGACAAGGAATCATCATACATCTACTGGGCATACAAGAACAATATCCCAGTATTCTGCCCTGCAATAACAGACGGAGCAATCGGTGACCTTTTGTACTTTCAGAAGCAGTCAGGCAACAATATACAGATAGATGTTGTTCCCGACCATGAAAAGATAGTAAAGTACTGCCTTGACAATGAAAAGACAGCTGCGATTGCCCTTGGAGGCGGAAGCGCAAAGCATTATGTGCTGAACGCCAACATATTCAAGGACGGGCTGGACTATGCTGTGTATGTGACAACAGCGCAGGAGTTTGACGCCTCAGATTCAGGCGGCAATCCAGAAGAGGCCAAGACCTGGGCAAAGCTGAAGGTGGATGCACCCAATGTCAAGATAAAAGCAGAGGCAAGCATTGTGTTTCCGCTGCTGGTGGCGGCGACGTTTGGGAAGGGATGAAAGGTGAAAGAAAGTTACTTACAAACCGAAGCTTGCCCTTTCATCCTTAAATTTTTCTTTTTCTCTTTCCAAGAATTCTTGTTCTATCAGCACTCTTTTTGGGTCTTGTCTGGGAGAATTAAGACTCTCTTCATATAACTCATCCAATGCATTCTCCCAAGCATCATCTGGCTTGTAAACAAGAACTTCTGAATTTTTTGAAGAAAAAATCTTTTTATTATTATAATCAATAGATGTAGACTTTTCAGTAATAGGAAAGCTGCTCTCAAAAACCCTGAAAGCTGATGAGAGACAAGAAACATTACATAATCTATGCAACGAATTGTCAGTAAAGCTTCTGCTACAATCAAAATAACAATAGATATGCCTTGTTCCATCAGAATAAGAATATTGACCAAATAATGAATTAGGAAGATCAGAATCAGGCGGAGAAAAATGTTTTGCTTCTTCATAATCTCCTAATGTTCTGCAGATAGCAATCGCTTTTTTCTCAATGCCTCTTCTTCTAGCTTGGCCTTTTAGCTCTTCTATTATTCTACGGACTGACTTGATCTTTTCGAATTGCTCTGACCTTGTCTGCACTGGCTCAGTCTGCCCCGACTCTGCATGTTCTGATTCTTTCATGTAAAACATAATATGCAAGGGTTTAATAAAAACACCTGCACAAAAATCTATCAAAACCTAAAAATATATAAGTAAGTTTAGTTTTTGAAGAAAAATGCTGGAAAGATTAGACCTAAAAATACTCGCAGAGCTGAACAAGAACCCGAGATCACCATGCTCTGCGATAGCCAAGAGAGTCGGATCCTCGAAAGAGACTGTCAACTACAGGATCAGAAGGATGATCAGCAAAAAGATCATCACGCAGTTCACGACAAGCTTTGGATTAGGCTATCAGGCCTACAAGACAGTGATACAGCTAAAAAACACCAGTCCTGAAGAGGAAGAGGAAATAATCAGATTTCTTGCACAACACCCGAATATCAACTGGGTCACTCCCTGCTCAGGGAATTGGGATGTGATATTCGCAATAATGGCCAAGGACACGATCCAGTTCAATGCGATCCTGCGGGAGATAACAAATAGGATAGACAAAGCATTGGAGGATTATGCCTTTTCTATAGATATAATGCCGAGAATTTATGGGCACACATATATATTGAAAAACATCAATGAGGATAAGGCAATCGACCAGAAAAATATCATGCTGGACGAGAAAGACAAAAAGATCCTTAGGATCCTTCATACAGATGCCCGTGCAAAAATTGTCGATATCAGCGGGACGACGGAAATCCCGGCAGATACCATAAAATACAGGATAAGGCGGATGGAAAAAGAGGGGATCATCAGGCGTTACAGGGTGATAATAGACAGGACCTTGCTCGGATACCACAGGTATGAGATTTTTATCAGGTGCATAAACCTCTCCAAATCAGTCTTAGCAAAGTTTGAAGAGTATGCCAAGCAGAATCCAAACATCTCATTCTTCAGCCTGTGCGCGGGAAGCTGGGATATAGAATTCACAGTCAACCTGAAAGACAACCATGAATTAAGGGATTTTATCGTTGAAGTCAAAAAGCAATTCGGAGACCAGATAAAAACAGTGGAATCTCTCACATTGTTCAATACTTTGAATTTTAGTTATTATCCAGAAGAACTAAAATAAAAAAGTCCAGCACTACCCCCTTCTCTCCTCGTCCATCAAATACTGAATGAATATTTCATAGATCGCCTTGGAGTCTTTGCTGTGCTTTAGCTCAGGGAACTGCTGCTTTGAGATGAATATCGGCAATTCCTGCTCTCCTCCGAATCCGCCGTGGCAGCCAAGCTGGTTCTCGAAGCTCACACTCTTCCCTTTTATGCACTCGCCATGCAGGACAAGGTCTCCCACATTCTTCTTGCTCATCAAGCTGTTAATCTCGCTCACTATCTTGTCTGTCTTGCCGAATCTTGCGACAACATTGGTGCCTATTATCTTGTAGCTGCCATTCTTATCAATCACAATCCTGCCGCCGCGGCCGATAATCTGGGTTGTCTCATTGTCCTTGCCTATAATAAAGCCAATTGCAGGATGGCTGATAATATTTTTTATAAGCTTCGGATAGCGCCTATCGAGCTCGCTTATATTTATCTGGCCTGCACGGTAATTGAAATAAATATATCCGATATTATTAAATGCCTTGAAGAAAATCTGCTTCTTGTCATTCCATCTTATTTTTGAATCCTGATTATTGAATATCGAGATGAAAAACCTGGCCAGAGTCTCGACAGGCGAGGTTATCAGCTTCCAGAATTCAACACCTTTTCTTCCGATGTTCCTGATCTTATTCTCATCCTTTTCCTCGAAATCCATCACAATAGATTCGCCTTTCACGCTTTTCTCGATAAGCTCCTTTATCTTAATCTCGGACATGACGTCAAAAGGGATTGCCGGCGAGATTCCGTGGTCAGAGAGTATGTAAAAGTCATAGTCTGGCGGGAGCTTTTTGTATATCTTTTTTACGCAGTCAAGAATCATTTTCAATGACCTCAAGGCAGACAAAGAATAAGGGCCGCCTGAATAATGCGCAATCTCGTCATAGCCGCTGAATGTGAGGTATATCCTTGGAACGCCATGCTTTAAATCGTCAATGGCCTCGACAGTCTCCAGCTCCCTGACAATGCCGTCGATAACAAGCCTCATAAAGGGAGTCTCCAGGCTGAACACAGTATACCTCCCAGTGAACACAGAGACTATTTTTCTGATAAGCGCTGTGAAAAACTCAAGGAAAAACTCTGTGATAGAGTAGAACCAAATCCTGAAAGATGAGGCAAAGCTCGGGAACAGAAAGCTGAGGAATTTTCTGCTGGCTATTTTTCTCGGGATGCTTGTCCTGTTCAAGGACGCGATTGTAAATATTGTTTTTTTTGCATGGCCTGAAAACATGTTCGCGTAGCTAGAGCCGCCCTCGAGTATCCCCCTTCTTCTTTTGAAGGCATATTTTTCAAGGGCAAAATGGCCTGCTGTTTTTTTTCCTGTGTAATATTTCCTGTTTTTCTTGTCAATCCATCTGTAGCCTGGGATAAAAGTCGAGTCTCCGTATAGAATGTCTGCCTGGCACACTGTTGTTTCGCGGGGGAAACTGCAGTTATAGTATGTCAGATTATAGTCTTCCCTGTGAATAAGCCTTTTCAAAAAGCCTGCAAAGCCTTTCTTCATCGCGTATTTCAGCACAGTATAAGGAAGTCCATCTATCTCTATAGCGACAAATTTTCTCTTTCTTGGAAAATCATTTGCTTTTGTCTGTTTTGCTGCCATCTCAATAAAAATCTCCAAGGCTTTTTTGCTTTTTCGGAACAAGCGGCGCATCCTTTGTTCTTTTACGGCTTTTGCCCTCTGTCCCTATGCTGTCTCCCTCAAATATGGGCGTCCCTTAAACTCCGTCATAGCCGGGTTTGAAATCAATTTTTTCAGTCCTGTTCATCATTATCAACTTGATAATCCTTTTGTTGTCGATTGTTTTTTCAAGCTCTTTTTCATCTGCATCCAAAAGCACGTTCATCTCATTGCCGAACTTTTCAACAAGGATATTGTAGAAGCCCCAGGTTTTCTTTGCAGAAGCGCTGACGCCAAGCGCAGCAGATATCAGTTCAGACAGAGGAATCAGGGTCTTAAACTTTGGCCTGTTATTGTCAGAAAAACCCTCCGGCCTGTCAGCCAGCTGCTCAACCCTCTGCGCAACTCCGACAGTCAGTTTTTTCCTGCATACAGGGCAGATGTTGTTCAGCTTTAATGAGTCTTTGGGGCTAAGGCAGACACTGCAGTTTCTGTGGCCTGTGAAATGATATTTTCCCTCAGACGGCCAGAACTCGATTGTCATGTCAATCTTGTCATTTAATGTCCTGAAAGACTTTGATATCCCGTTGAATGATAGCTCCCTGAGATTAAAAACAGTCTGTTCCCTGCCGAATCTCCATGGCCAGAAAGAGTGGGAGTCAGAAAAAGAAACTATATTGAATTTGTCGAGCTGGCTTAATCTCCAGTTCATCTGCGGGTCAGAGCTGATGCCTGTTTCAATCGCATGTATATTCTTTGCCTGGTCCTGAAAACACTCTTTGACTGAATCAAATCCTGACTTGTCGCCGAACATAGAAAACCAGGGAGTCCATATGTGAGCTGGAAATATTTCTATTCTCTCATCAATCTGCCGCAGATCCTCGACAAATTTCGGGCACGGAATCTTGAATATCGGTCTGCCGTCATAATCGACTCTGCCGTGCTTTTTCAGGTATTCTGTTATCTGCTCGACAGCCACAAAATCAGGGGCGAGAACAACAAGGTGCACTCTGTATCCCCTGTCGCCTTGAGTATAGATCAGAGAAATCTCTGTCTGAAGAATAAATCTTGTCTGGCTGTTCTTTGCCTGATATATGCCTGAATCATCGATTTCAGAAAGCTGCTCCTTCAATTCCTCGAACCAGCCAGGATGGGTGAAATCTCCTGTGCCGACGAGACTGACGCCTTTTACAGCAGCCCATTTAGCAATGTTGGCAATTGTAAGGTCAGTAGAGCATCCTCTTGCAAATCTTGAATGCAGATGCAAATCTGAGAATACTTTCATGTTTTTAACTCCCTGACTTGCATACAAGAGGCTGTTTTATATATTTTGCTGTATTACACAGCTTTGTCCCGAGTGAAGGTTAGCAGCCTCAGTCTTTTCTGGCATTGCCGTCCTTAAGGCGAACGCACATTGAAAAAACATCAAATTGCTGAGGGGGTTGTCCCTTACGGGGACTCAGCACTGCGCCGGATAACATGCTTAAAGCGTGAGAGGACGGCAATGCGTCAAAACAGAAACAATTTTAACAGCTCAGGACAAAGCCCGATTTTCCGATAGATTTTTAAATTCAAAGACGAAAAAATGCAAGATTGGGAGGTGTTTTTATGGGCATGATGTCTGAATTCAAGGAATTCCTCAAGGAATACAAAGTAGTAGGGCTGGCAATCGCATTTATCATGGGCATTGCAGCAACCGCGCTTATACAATCGCTGGTCAACAATGTGATAATGCCAATCATAACTCCGTTCATACCAGGTGGAGCATGGCAGACTGCAACATTCAGTATAGGACCGATAGTGATTAGCTGGGGCGCATTTTTAGGAGCTGTGATTAACTTCGTGATTATTGCGTTTGTCGTCTTCACGATTGCGAAGAAAATGCTCAAGGAAGAGAAAGTCACAAAGAAGTAAATTTTTTTATTTTTTTTATTTATAGATTTCTAATTAATGCAATATACTTAAGTAATGGACTCGTCGGAATGTAAGACGTACCTTTACCAATGCAATCGTGATATTCCTCTGGAATATCACAAAGAGTGGATGAGTTCCATTCAGGGGACTTCAATACGCAGTATTGAACGTCGCCTAGCTCGGTCAAACCTGATAAGGGTTGAGACGCACCTTTACCAATGCAATCGTGATATTCCTCTGGAATATCACAAAGAGTGGATGAGTTCCATTCAGGGGACTTCAATACGCAGTATTGAATGTCGCCTAAAGTATCAAAAGTTTTCAACTTTTGGAACCTCTCCG
>JAZDFJ010000007.1:0-9123 GCA_043807995.1 Candidatus Woesearchaeota archaeon | reverse complement strand
TTGAATCCAATGTTTGTCCAGTTGAATGCCTCGTCAGGGCATCCTGATTCATTGCAAAGGCTCTGGTTCACAGGACCTGACTGGTAGTCATAGCCCTCGACCCTGACTCTGAACTGGACAGCAGGCTTAAGATATATTTCTGGATCAGCCAATCCCCAGTCTGCCATGAGTTCAGGCTCTGATATCTCAGGAAGGCTTGGGCCGACATACATCGCAAAGTGATTGATGCCTGTGTCGTTGTACTTTGTCGCGCTAAGCCTGTAGAAAATATTAACGTCAGGCTTTGGCCCGAATCCGTCAAAGCTCACATTCAAGCCAGGGAAACCTGATATGTTGAATGTGCCGTTCTCGTCTGTATAATCCGAGAATGTTCCGAGAACAATATCCCCGTCTCTGCCAAAGCTCATTGCGTACAAGGAGGCGACAGCCCCTTCAAGAGGTGCACCTTCAATGTCATAGACTGTGCCGGAGTACGAGATAGGGACTGTTATGAAAACACTCTTGTTTATGTTGCTGAGCCCCTCATTGTCATATACATATATGCCGAACTTGTACTGGCCGAGGCCGGCGTCATTTCCAGTCGAGATATTCAGCACAAAATTCTCAGGGTCCTGGCCGCAGAAAAACCTGTCTTCATCAGCCTGCCATAAAGCAGTGCTGCTGCTCAAAAGCGTGAAGGTGCCGTTCTCAGCTGTTGTATGATTGTATTCTGACGAGAAAGTGATATTCTCTGAAAATGAGACTATTGTCAGATTCTCGACACACGAGTCTCTGCCGGCTCTTCTGATAAGCGAGAAATTGATAAGCTTTGAGGTGCCTCTTGTGATGTAAGGGGATTCTATGCTTGACTGCCATTGGTCAAGACCATCTGTCCAGTCGTCAGGCTCTCCAATGCCCATGCCTCTCTGGCTGCTCTGATCATAATGGGTGTCCTCTTGGTCATATGCATCGACATCTGCTGTGTTCGAGATTTCATTTCCCGGTATCAATGCAGTGAAGTTCATCAAGACAGTAAAGTCTTCATTATATCCAAGCGTTCCGTTCTCGTCAAAACCAGTGTTGATAATGCACTGCGTGACATTGATATTTATGTAGCGGTTGCCGTTTTCATTGCTGAAATTGTAGATATCACAGTTTGATTCTCCTGTAAAGTTTATCTCGTCTGTGAAATAGTCGTAGAGCCAGATTCTTGTGAGATTGGCGCTTTCTATCGGGTTTGTTATCCTGACAGTAAAGCCGAACTTGTCGCCCTGCCTTATCTGCTCTGATGTGATATTCTTGAACACCTGTATATTCGCGCCAGGCGGTCCTGAAGAATTGACTGCAAATGTCCAGTTAGTGTCTTCTGCCCAGCCATTGTTCGATATGTTATCGACTTCAAAGCAGTAGACATTCCAGATGTATTCTCCCGCCGGAAAATTAACACTGTTAATGCTTGCGTTGCCAATGCCGCCTGTTATAAGGTCTTCTCCAGGGCTCCAAAGCCCTGACATATTGCTGTACATGGTACAGTTTGCACCATCCATATTGACGTAAAACCTGAAGTCGATATTATTGTAATTGAAAATGCTTCCGCTTTCAGGCGATATAAGAGAAAGATTTATCGGGCCTGCAGGCGCTTCTATGTTGACAGGCAGATTGGAGTCGGCCTGCATATTCTCATGATCGATGGCAACCTCAACAGGGTTTGCTGTTGCTCCGGCATTTGCTGCAGTGAAGTTCAGGAAAATCAGCACACTGTCTCCTATAAGCAAATCGCCAAAACATCCGCTTACATTCATATCTATCCAGCCGTCATCTGCAGCCGAATCATTGCTTGCCCAGTCGTATACATCACAATTAGACTGGTTAAGGAAAGTCATGAATGTGCTGTTAAAGTCGTCATAAAGCCATACATCATTTTGGCTGTCGTCTCCGATATTGGTTATGTTGATGGCAAACATTAATGTATCTCCTGTCTCTATATCGCCTTCATTGATAAGCTGTTTTGAAACAGAAAGCTCTGCAGGAGCTGAGGCATTCATTAAAAATGTCCAGTTGGTTGTGTTTCCCCATGCAATGTTGGAGGAGTTGGCTGCATCCACGCACCAGACGTTCCATGTATACACGCCATTGCCGACCTCCATGCCGCTGATCGTCCAGTTGCCTGATACATTAGTGCTTTGACCTGCAACTGTCCAGTTTCCGGAGAAATCCGCGAATAGCGTGCAGTTAGAATCGATATTGACATAGTAATTTATTGAAAAAGGATTTGAAGTCAGCATCTCCATGTCTGCAGGAGACTGGAGCTCTACATATATAGGCACAGCATAAGCAAGCACAGCAGATAAAAAGATAATGGAAAAGAAGAGGAACAGTTTAGGCAGTGATAAAGCAGAAACTGAAAAGCGCCGGATAGAGTGGTGTCTCACAGTGCTTTTTATTCTCTCATTCTTGTGAAAGCTGTTTTTTTTATTCAAAGCCTGTTGTTGCGCAGAAGATACTTTATTTTTTAGTTTTGTATTTAGAAAACCTCTTTGTACTATTTTAACCACCCTTTACCTCTTTTTCCCTATAATACTATAATATTTTCTTTATAACAGTATAATATATAGACTAATATAGACTATTATACTTTCTAACCACTGCTGATTGATAAAATCCGTTTATAAAGGTTTTGGAATTTTGACGTGGAAAATAACTCCTGAAAAGAGAGGAAAAAAAGGAATGAAAAAAGAGAGATAGAAGAAGGAAAAAAAGGGAAAAAAAGAGGAGATGAAAAAAGAGAGATAGAAGAAGGAAAGAAAAGGAAAAAAAGAGGAGATGAAAAAAGGGAAAAAAAGGAAATTCATTGGTATCATAATGGCAAACATCATGGCAAACAATATACTAATCATCACAGTAATCATTATGGCAATCATTTATCTGCCAGCGCACATGCTGGTTATTGCCTGCGAATGCCGGCCGGTATGCCAGCCTTTGGCTGGTTAATGCCAAGCGTTATTGCGCTTGGCAAAGTGCCTGGCGATAGCCAGGCATGGATAAGAAAGGGTAAAAACAGATAGAGGGAATAAGACAAAGAAAAAAAAAAAACAAGAAAAAAACAAACAGAGAGAATAAGACAAAGAAAAAAAAAAACAAGAAAAAGCAAGAAAAAACAAAAGATTTAAATATAAACATATACTATAAAGATATAAGTTTATATAAGATGTGTTGAAAACATGACAAAAGAACAGCTTGCAAAGCAAAAAAGAGCATTGCATTCTCCAACATTAAACACTATCCTGATGGTAGAGAATGCTCTCAGAAAAAACAGAGAGCTGCTAAGTGTCGCAGAAATAAAAAGAAAGCTGCCAAAGCAGGTGATGCATCAGACTCTGCTTGAGATCCTGGACTACCTGCAGCTCAGCGGGAAGATAGTGGTAGGCACAAAAGGCATACTCTGGATTTTCACAGAGAGCAAAGAATTAAGCGAGCTGAAAAAGCGTGGAACAGAACATTAAGGCGACAAACTGCTGTTTATTCTTCTGAAATCCGAAAATCCTGCGAAAAAATCTTAGATAATTTTTTAAAAGCATTTTCTCATGTTTCAAGCATGGACAAAGAAGTAAAAGTAATTTTTCTCGAGCAGGCTGAAAAGGAATTCCAGAGGATAAACGAGCTTGTCAAAACACAAGCTGCTGGAGGAAGAAAAAACACTCTGGAGATGAAACTGTTAAAGTCGATAAATCAAAAAATAGAATTCATCAAAGCAAATCCATTTTATGGAGACAACATCCCAAAAATCCTTATCCCGAAAGAATATGCTGTAAAATACAATGCAAAAAATTTGTGGAGGGTTGAGCTGGTCAGCTATTGGAGGATGCTATACACTATAAAAGGCAGCCAGATAGAAGTCATCTGTTTTGTAGTAGACATACTTGACCACAAAGAATATAACAAAAAGTTTGGATATAAACGGAAATAACAAGGAAGAAAAAAAAAAAAAAAATTCTCAGCACTGGCCCTGAGCCGTTGCCGCAGCTGCATCCGCAGAACCCTCCAAATCAGAGAGGTTGTTGCACAATGCAGGCTTCTCCTCTTCATAGGCATCGCAAAGCGCCTGCGCAATTGCCAAAGAGGTTCTATCACCGGTATATTGCTGCCCTTCAATGAATATTGCCGGTGAGCCGCTTGCCCCGAAAAGGTTTGTCAGCCTAAGCTCCTCGCCTGCAATCGCCAGGGAGTTCTCATCGTAGCATCTCTGCACCTTGTCCTTGTCTATGTCGAGTCCATCAGCAACTGCCTGCCAGCAGGTGTCTGCATTTTTGTAGGTGCATGCAGTGTTCATCTTGAGCGCAAATTCAAACCAGCTGTCCAAGCCATAGCTCTGCTTTACGCATTGCTCTCTTATATCCTGGTTAAGCTCCTGCACTCCGTGCATTGAGCAGTACATGCTTGCAGGGTCAATGCAGTAATTCGGGCCGCCGCCATTATAGTTTGAGTATATCACATATCTCGGCCTGAACTCTGCAAGGCTGCCGAATTTCTTGTAAACCTTTTCAATAGCCTCTTCTGCCTGGTTTCCGTAAGGGCAGTAGCTCATCACAAAAAAGTCAATCTGCGGCTTGTTATCTCCGAAAGATATGCCGAGTGTTTTCAGGAAAGATTCTCTTGCCTCGTCATTGACAAACTGGCTTGCGCCTGTGGCCTCATCCCTTAACTTGAAGTTTCCGTCATCAAGCTTCAGGAATGACTCGACAAGAGTTGGCTGTTTTGCCCAGACATAAGTTGTTTCAACACCGCTGTCGAAGATATAAGCAGGGGCATAAACAAGAGCGTAATCCTCTATAAGCTTCTCGCCCTCATCGCTGTCTGCATCAACATAGCTCACATTTATATCCTTGAACAGGGTTCTTGAGGCTGAAATAACAGAAGATGTGTCGCAGGCATCAGATGTGCAGCCTTTTGAATTAAGCACTTTTATGTTCACCTTGACAGGCTCGATATAGATGCATGTCGCGGTCTCCTCTCCAGGATTTTCGCATATGCCTATCTTGTCAATGAATTCTGTGCAGTCTGAGTCTGAGCCGCAGGCAGGAATCTCCTGACAGTTCACATGATCCGGAATCTTTGCGCACAGAGCTTTGAGAAATGAGAGCTGGTCTCTCTTGCCAGTGTATTTCTGTCCGTCAATAAATATTGTCGGGCTTGCAGTCACTCCCTTGGCCTCTGTTGCGACAATTGAATCATCAAAAAGGATTTTTCCTTCAGGTCCGTTAAAGCATGCCATGATAACTTCCGCATCCATGCTGTTGTTGTCTGCGCATTTTTGCACGCTTGCCTTCAGGTCTCCTGGGTTGTTGCGGTTCTGGCAGTCTATGAATCTCAGATAGCTGTACTGATAATGCTGCTTTGCGCACAGCTGTATTATGTCGCCGTCAACCTCTGGCTGGCCGTGCAGTGACCGATAGGTCGCGTCAGGGTTTTTTGTGGCGATATAGTGCAGTTTCAGGTCAACTCCCTTGCCAAGCTTTTCCAGCACAGGGATTAACTCGTTCTCTGCCCTTACTCCATAAGGACACTGGCTCATCACATAGAGCTCCATCTGCACCGGCTTTCCAGAGTAGTCAACATACCAGTCAGGCATTTTTTCCTTGTTCAGGTCGTCATTGCCTGGCGCTGTTGCTGCTTTGAATATCAAAAATGCTATTACTGCAACAATAACTATTCCAATTATCCAGAATAATATTTTTGAGGGTTTTTTCTTTTTCTTAGGCTTGCCATTGCTTTTTGCTTCCTTGGCATGCTGTATCTCTTTTTCTTCGCTGTCTTTTTCTTTTCTGTTTTTTTCTTCCTTCACAAGTTTTTTTGCAGCTGCAGCTTTCAGAGCATTCTTTTTTGCAGACTTCTGAGATTTTTTTATCTTTTTTTCCTGCTTTTCCTCTTTTTTCGCCTCTCTCTTCTCTGCCTTTCTCTCTTCCCTGAACTCATTCCTTGGCGCAGGCGCCGGCTTGCTGTAGCCAGGTGAAACAATTTCTATCTCATCTGCAAAATCATCGCTGGGCCCTTCAATCTTAATGTTCGTCTTTTTCTGCGGAACAAGCTTTTCCTGCTTTGCAGGCCTGTAATCCTCTTCAGGCTCCTCATCAGGCTCATCTTCAGAGCCAAAGTTCTTAAGCTTCTCCTCGTCTTTGTCATTTTCAGAATCATCATACATGGAATCCCTTTCTCCCTCTTGTTTAGGATAATTTCTTTTCATCCTGTTATTTATATCAAGCTCGTTGTTTTCCTCGATATTTTCCTCGTTGTCTTCTTCATCATTGAAATCATCATCGATATCATCGAACACAGCCTGTTTTTTCTTTTTTTCTTCCATAGTCTATCCTCCGTGAAAATCATCTGGCAAAGATTGAGCAAAATTCGCATAAAGCACCCAATACCACTTTGCGATAAATAATCAACAGGGATAACCGGGAAGTGTTTTTAAAGTTTTCTGAGGGATTTATAAACCAGGCAGGGGCCAGAAATAAAACACAAGCACCTCGCTGAAAGTATTATCTCATCATAAAGCAAAATACCTTTCTTACATCATCATACAAAATCGAAAAATTTATAAGAAAGTCATATGATGTATGAAACAACAGGGGATGATATTATATGAAAGAAAGAGTCACTATAACGCTTGAAAAAAATGTCCTGGACGACATCGATAAATATGTCGACGGAAACTACATAAAAAATAGGAGCCACGCCATCGAACTTCTCGTGCAGAAAAGCCTTGGCCTGAAGAAGCTCAGGAAGGCGCTGATAACCTGCGGAGGGGAGAGAAAGGCGGGTTTTCTGAAAAACAAGACAACTGCATTGATGGAGATGCACGATAAGAGGATTCTGGAGTTTACGCTGGAAATGCTGAAAAAATACGGCATAGAAGAGGTGATGATAACCCTCAACAAATCATTTGCAAAGGACTGCAAAGAGTTTTTTGGAGACGGCAAGAAATACGGCATGGCGATACATTATATAATAGAAGAGCATCCGCTCGGAACTGCAGGCGCAATAAAGCAAGCCAAGGAATTTCTCACAGAAACATTCGTGCTCTGCAACGATGACAACCTGATAAACCTCAACATCCTTGAGATGTACAAGTTTCACAATGAAAACAATGCAACAGGCACGCTGGCACTAACAACAGTTAATGACCCTCATGAATACGGGGTTGTGCTTGTGAACGGCAACAAAATTTATGCATTCATAGAAAAGCCTGACAAGGACAACTACCCAAGCAACATCATCAGCTCTGGCTTCGGCATATTCGAGCCAAACATCCTTGAGCTGATACCTGATGGATTCTCAAACCTCTGGGAGGACGCCTATCCAAAGCTGATAAAAGAGGAATCCCTTATAGCATTCCCGTTCCCAGGGCAGTGGTTTGACGTAAGCAAGAAAGAGGGTTTCAAGAAAGCAAAGGAAAAGTGGAAAGGGATTGTGTAGGGATAATAAAGCATACTGCTTCTCTTAATATCCAATACTCCGTAGTCTACAACAGATAAGACCTTCTGAACAAATAGTCTTATTATCATGGAAAATTTGTTCCCATTACTTATCAATAAATGTTATGCTCAATAATTTCAGAGGCTAAACAGTGAAAGGGAATATTTCTGAATCAGAAACATATTTAAACTAAATTGATATTTTGCTGCTATGATGATTGAGCATATTAAATCCAATATTTGGAAGTATTATGTATTCAATTTCTTCACAGAATTCACGATTTTTTTACCATTCATCGTATATTATTTTCAAGAATTGGGGTTTTCGCTTGGGCAGATAGCTATATTGCAGAGCATCACTGCAATCACAATATTCATTTTTGAGATACCTTCAGGATATATCGCAGATAAGATTGGGAGGAAAAATTCTCTGATTATAAGTGCTATCCTTCAACTTGTTGGCGTAATCATTTTATTCAGTTCAAAAAATTATTTGATGCTTATTTTTGCCCACATATTTAATGGACTTGCAATGGCATTTGTTTCTGGTGCTGATTCTGCGTTCATATATGACTCGCTTCTTTTTTTGAAACGAGAATCAGAATACAAACGAATCGAAGGTAAAGCAAAGTTTTTTGGAGAGATAGCAATAATTATCTCTGCCGTATTAGGTTCACTAATTATCGCATTTGGCATCAAACAAACAATCTTGCTTACAATGATCGGATATACCATATTAGTTTTTGTAACATTCAGTTTTACGGAACCTCAAAGAGAGATAGCAAAAAAACATAAGATTAATCTAGAAATATTTAACTTGTTCTCTATAATTAAGAAATCATTGTATAACAAAAAACTATTAGGATTGTTTTGTTATTCATTCATAATATTAGGAATATCAAACACGATATTTATAATGTATCAACCGTACTTTAGAGCTACAACACTGCCCCTGTATTATTATGGGTATGTGTTTGCGGCATTTTCAATCTTTACAGCAATAACTGCGCTAAAAGCACACTATATCGAGAGAAAAATAGGAGTATATTGGTCGTTGTTACTCATGCCCTTATTTTTAGCCTGTGCGCTCATCGGAGGAAGTTTAGTGTTTATGTGGGCTGGGTTTATGTTCTTTTTCTTAAGGGAATTAGTCAGAGGATATATTTTTCCAGTATTAGGAGACTATACTAATAAAATAGTTAATTCTAGCGAGCGCGCAACAGTTCTCTCCATGGGAAGCATGTTCGCCAGATTGGGGTTTGTAGTAATCTCAATAACATTCGGTTTCTTAAGCGATAATTATGGAATTAAAATAATGTTATTAGCTATGGGGATACTATTAATAGCAATTACGGCAATAATTCCGATATCTATGAAGAACAATAGTTTAAGACCGCCAAAAAACCGAACAATATAACAAAAATTTGCTGCTCAGCGCTATCCCCGGCCTAAAAGTTGGGGTATTCATCATCCCCAAGCAATTTCTTCCAGAGGGTGAAATTTCCTATAAAATTGTAAAAAACGACTACAACAAAAAGTTCCTCTTGACGTTCGTTCTTTACACTCATTGAAATATCTTGTTCAACTCTTCTGTAGAATATACTTGTATTACATTCTGCTGTTTTAGTGCCTTGTCTTGGCTCCATACTGGACAATGTAATTTCAAGGCAAG
>JAZDFJ010000006.1:0-3812 GCA_043807995.1 Candidatus Woesearchaeota archaeon | reverse complement strand
CATACTGCTTTGGATTGTGGACATCGACAATCAGTATTGCAAGGTCTGCGGATCTTAGGACAGCAAGAACCTCTCTTCCCCTGCCCCTGCCGGATGCAGCGCCTTTCACAATTCCCGGCACGTCGAGAATCTGTATCTTTGCGTGCTTGTACTCCAAAAGCCCCGGAATGACTGTAAGGGTTGTGAATTCATAGGCGGCGACTGCAGAGTCAGCATTTGTCAGTCCGTTCAGAAGCGTTGACTTTCCGACAGAAGGGAATCCAAGAAGCAGTACAGTCCCGTCGCCTGTTTTCCTGACGCTATAGCCCTCTCCCGGCTTTGCAGAGCTTCTTCTGACATGGTCCCTTTCTTTCAGGCGCGCAATTTTCGCCTTGACAAGCCCGACGTGAAACTGAGTCCTCTTGTTGTACTTTGTCTTTTTGAGCTCATCCTGGAGGTCTTTTATCTGGGAATTATAGTCAACCATGGCAGTGTTGAATATTATTGATTTAAATAGGTTGTTGTGGAAAAGGATTTTACCCAAAAAGTAGCGCCTAGTGAACCTTAATTATAATGCAACATTCATGATTATATCAGAAAACTTTGATTTTCAAATGAAAGTTGATTAAAGTTTTCTGGAATATAGACATTATTGTATATCTGAAAATTAATGTTAATGCCTATAAATCGGGTCACAATGAATGGGAGAAGCATGGTGAACGCGGCACGCAGGAACTGCAGATATCGCCTCTGAAAAACAGAAGAAAAGCAGGAATCCGGGGCTTAATCAGTCTGCTCTGGCTGCTCGCTTTTTCTCACCTGCGCTCTAGCATATGCTTCGTCAACAAGACGATAGACTTCAGGCCGACAGCGGTCGCACAATTCGTCGTCATCGCAGCAGGCCAGAGGTGTTGTGCATGAGGCACAATAAACCCAGCCTGCCTGTTCCTCTGTAAGCTGGGCATTGCACTGCGAGCAGAAATAACCTGACTCTGTAACAATCGCATAATGATCTGGCTTGGCAAGCCAGGCATAAGAATGTGCAAATAAATCCAAAAAACGGTCAAGTTCACGGCGATCTCCATGCGGAAGCTCTGACAAATCTCTCTCAAGCTGCTGCGTTTGAAGTCTTCTGAATTCAGGAGATCTATTCCTCAACCATGCAATGTTCATAATTGCAGGAGCTCTCTGAAGAATTTAAAGTTTCCCAATAAAGCAGGTGTGTTTAAAATGTAGGCTAGCACCATTATTGTGAATGCCACTCCTTTTCATGAAATTGAATTGACAGAGGGGCTGCTCTTTCAAAACATTTTTAAATATACTGGCCTGTTTCCAGGATTATAGTTCACAAAAGCAAAGAGGTGGGTTTTTGGCAAAGGAATGGAAGGTTATCCATAGAATCAGAAAGCTTGCAGAAAAAAAGAAGCCAATAATTCTCATAATCATGGACGGCTATGGCCTAAGAGGCGAAGCCAGCGGGAATGCAATTGCGCATGCAAAAAAGCCGAACCTCGATTATTTTTTCTCGCATTATCCTTTCTCGACATTAAAGGCCTGCAGCGAGGATGTGGGCCTGCCAAAGGGGATGATGGGCAATTCTGAAGTAGGGCATCTGAACATAGGGGCAGGCAGGATAGTCAAAGAGGAGGAAGTTGATATTGACGAATCAATAAAGAGCAGGAAATTCTTCAGAAACCCTGCTTTTCTGATGGCATTAAAGAATGTGAAAAAACACAGCACAAATCTTCACATAATAGGGCTGCTTCAGGACAAGGGAGTGCATGCGATGGACAGGCATCTCTTTGCGCTGCTGAAGCTGTGCAAGATGCACAAGATAAAACCTCTTATCCATGTGTTCACCGACGGAAGAGACTCAGAGCCTGACTCTGCATCAAAATACCTTAAGAGGCTCGACGCAGAGCTTAGGAAATGCGGAGGAAAAATTGCGACAGTGTCAGGAAGATATTTTGCAATGGACCGGGACAACAGGTGGAACAGGGTAAAAACAGCCTATGAGACGATAGCCGACGCAAAAGGAGCCAGGGCAAAGAGCTGGAAAGAAGCGCTGAAGCGCGCCTATTCCGACGACAAAAGAGGGGATGAATTTGTCAGGCCATGCGTAATAGGAAATTATTCCGGCATGAAAAAAAAATGACTCGATAATAAATTTCAACTACCGCTCAGACAGGGCAAGGCAGCTGACAAAAGCGCTTGTTGAAAAGGATTTCAGCTTTTTCAAGAGAAAATACACAAAGTTTTTCTACACAGGATTCTCAGAGTATTACAAAGGCATGAACGGCCTTGTCGCGTTTCCAAAACCGCACCTTCTTAATATTCTCGCCGAGACAATCGAAAGGAACAGCATGAAACAGCTGAGAGTTGCGGAGACTGAAAAATACGCCCACGTCACTTTCTTTTTCAACGGCGAGATTGAAAAGCCGTTCCACAATGAATCAAGGATATTGATTCCCAGCCCAAGAGTCTCGACTTATGACCTGCAGCCTGCAATGTCTGCCCATAAAATAACAAATGCCGTGCTCAAGGAAATCGACAAGAGAATCTATGACTTTATCATCGTGAATTTCGCAAACTGCGATATGGTCGGCCACACAGGGGTGTTTGACGCTGCTGTGAAAGCAGTGGAAACCGTTGATTTTTCCGTCGGAAAAGTTGTTAATGCAGTGCTGAATAAGAAAGGCATCGCAGTCATAATAGCCGACCATGGTAATGCAGAAGAGATGACTGGCCCTCACAGGACTTCCCACACTCTGAACAAGGTGCCGTGCTGCATTATCGGGAGCAAATACAAAAAAATAAGGCACGGCAGGCTTGCTGATGTTGCCCCGACAATGCTGTTCCTGAAGGGGATGAAAATCCCTAGAGAGATGGCAGGAGAAATTCTCGTCGAGAGATAAGGAACATATTCTGTTTCGGTAGCGCCAAGCAAACCTTAAATGTGATCAGGCGAACAGGATTAAATCTGGTAACAAACGATTACAGGAATAGGGGGGGTGCGCTACAAAAAAACTGACAGAGCTGAGAAAACAGCAAAAATTAAATACAAGTGTTCTCCCCAAAAAAACATGGATAAAAGAGAGCCGGATAGGATACACAGGGAAGAGCAAAACTATGCTGTCAGGACAAAGAATTCTCTCACAAGCTTAGGAGCCGAACTTGTGGCTGATTTCGGAGTATGCACAGAGTCCTGCATTGATGTCCCGAGAAGGCTTGTGCAAAATGCAAAAAACATAGGGAATTCTGCAAGAGAGGTGTGGCAGGAGAGTGCTGTGCATGCCGAGAACTCCGGCGAGGATTCAGCAAATGCAACGCACACTGATTCCCAAAGCACAAAAAAACAAAACCTGGCAGACCATATTTACGCTGCAGGGCTGGAGTTTTACAGAAGGAGAACAGCTCAAAGAGAGATAAAATGCCCGCCTGCCCTCGGCGACATTATAAAGTTTCCCTCAGACTTTGAAGGAGAGCCCAGGTACAGGCAGATACTGAAATCTACATTACACACTCTTGAGAAAATTCCGGTTATATGGGCCTCATCATATCTCGGGGCGCTTCCGAGAAGAATGACAGAGCCTGTGCTCGCCTATGAAAGAGCAGAGCCAATTGAAGGGGAAAAAGTACAAAGAGAAGCAAGATTCAGCGCATATGCATCATGCTGCGGAAGCATTTTTTACGTCGGTGTAAAAATAGTCGGGGGAACAACAGCGATTGCGCTGTACGACAACAATGTATCATTGTGGAGCGCAATTACTCTTTTTGGAGCCTCAAGCCTTGTCACTCTCGACGTCATGAACCGGCTCAGGATGATAAAAGCC
>JAZDFJ010000005.1:0-29299 GCA_043807995.1 Candidatus Woesearchaeota archaeon | reverse complement strand
ATGCCTCTGTGGCGGAATTCATAGGGTTTTATTTTTACGCAAAAAAAGAAAGCCTTGAGGTGCCGCTGAATGAGATGAAAGACAAGCTCAAAACTGCGCTCTCAAAGCCTCTTGCATATGAATACAGGCAGGATGAGGATGACAATCTCGAGTGGACTGTGTGGATTGAAAAAGACGGCGAAGTCATAGGCCAGAGATCTGCCGACAACACAATTTTCTCCGAGGTATTTATACCCTCGCCGGACAATTCGCCGATTGCTGTTAAATCCAGAATCTCGACTTACGATCAAGTCTGGGAGAGCGTGCACACCATAGGATAAACAAAGTTATCGGATAAATAGTGCTATAGAATAAAAAATATTTGCTGAAAAAATGAAATTTCCAAAACTTCACAAAAAGGCACAACTGCTTATAGCAGGCTCTGTCATAGTTCTGTTGCTGGCATTGAGTTTTGCAGTGCTCCAGAACCTGAGAAACACAAACAACCAAGCCATGGAATATCCTCTGGGACAGCTGCAGTCAGAGATGGTGAAGCTCTACACAGAGGGCGAACAGATGAGAAAATACATTGACATGAGTGCAGAGCAAAGCCTTTTGTCATCTCTTGTTGCGCTCAGCTCTGGCGGCGGAATAGTTGTAGAACAGGACGAGGATACTTTTCAGGAGCCTCCTTGCGGACAGCATGTCTCCAGCATTCTGCTGAGAAGAGACAAGAACTGCGTGCAAACAGAATCTGTTTTCTCCGACAACCTGAAAGAGGAGTTCAATGCAGAGCTCAGCAGGTTTTTATCATCCTACACCTCAAGCCGCATCCCCCTGAACAATTACAACCTTGAGGTTCTGTCCTCTGCAGGAAAGACAGAGATTCTCGGAAGAGGAAGGTCAAAGACACGCGTCACATTCGGGGCTGCCTCGCAGACAGGCGGAGGCTCAGGCTCTTTTGTGTTTTTCGACAGCGGATCAATATGGCCTGTTGACAGCAATGCAGATGTTTTATCATGCTATGGCAATAGAATTCTCAACGGAAGAAGCGATTTTCACGACGGAATAGACATAAGCCTTCCTGCTGGCTCTGCTGTGCTGGCGCCGCTTGACGGCGAGATTATTGATGTGTGCAATGAATGGCAGGGCAGCTGCGCATGCTCAGTCGCAGAGAGCAGCTCTTGCAGGGCAAACTGCAATGGAAAATGCGGCAACTACGGCAACTTTATCATAATAAAGCATTCAGATAATTTCTTTACAAGATACAGCCATCTCAGCAAGATAGTCGATGAGATTGCATCAGGGCAGAAAAAAACAGTGGCCAAGGGTGAGAAAATCGCAGAGACAGGCAGCACAGGAATGTCATTTGGCCCGCACCTTGACTTCAAGGTCTATGCTGTGCAGAACTTTGCCAAAGACACTGCAGTGAATCCGTTCTGCTTTTTCTCAGAACAGGTTCTGAACAGGATCGGCGTGTCTGACAGCGCAGCAAGCTGCAAGGAGATTTATGGCATATCCAATCCAAGCACTTTCACATTCACCAAGACACTGCCTGCGCTTGCGCATGACTGCAGCGTTATAGAGCAGCAGTACCCGAATGCATTCACGCTTGTCGAGGAAAATGGAAATGATGAAGACAATGGCCAGACTCCTTCTCCGGATGCCGGAACACCTTCTGCTCCTCCAGAAACTCCACCTCAAACTACTCCGCAAACACCGCCTGAAACTCCTCCTGCAAATCCAACTCCGAGAACAGGAGATGCAGCAAATCCTTCAGATCCTGCAGCAGACCAGACTCCTGAAGAAAACCAGCAGGAAACCTGCGCAATCTCAGGCAAAGTTGATTTCTCCCAGATAAAGCCTGCCTCTGAAGTCGGCCTGAACTCCTATGAAAGCGCTATCGGCACAAAAGAGGATTTTATCGCAACAATCACGCAAAACAATTACAATAATCTTGCATATACTTATTCACAGCAGCATAAAAACGAAATACCTGTTGAATTTGTTTTGGGAATATTGAGGACAGAGACAAAGGCAAACCCTGAATGGGAGCACAAGTGCAACAGCGTGAATGCCTGTGGATTATTCCAGGTGCAGTCCGGCGCATGCAGCGACGTGAACACAGCAGGCCAGAGCATGCCTGAGTTTGGGAGCTGTGCTTTCAAGAATTCTGTGATAGGCAATGTCGAGGACCAGTTCAGGATTGCAATCGGATATATGAGGGTGGTTGAAGGCTATATCAAAGGTTTTACTGACAAGAACAGCCTGAGCTATTATTATTTCCTTGCTCTGTCATACAATGCAGGCGCAGGATTTACCCAGAAACTGATAGAGCAGGTTGCCAGAGAAAAGGGTATTGATAAGAAGGCAGTGCAGTGGAAGGACATAGACCAGCAGACAATAAACAGGGTTGCAGATTCCATGTCCCAGAATTTCTACCACGACACCAGAAAAAAACAGGAGATGTTCAGATACCCGAACCTTGTTGTGCGGGGAATGGCAGAGCTCTGCGGATTCAGCTCTTATTTCATCGACTATGCCTCGACAGCATACGCTGCCACAAGCATAGAGTACAGCATCGACACTTCGTTCAGGGCAAAAGCGAATTATGACATGGCAGTCTTCAAAAAGATGAGAAATTTTGCATTGCAGCTTAACAGAAGCTGCGAGGACAGCTACGGATTTGACGTCGAGCCTTGCGTCGAATATCTCGTGGATGACTTTAATGCAGCAAATTCAGGCAGCGGGCTGGAGCTTTCGCAGGGCTCATGCGGAGATGAGTATCTTTACACTTTCGCAGACAAATATTTTGATTGCCTGAACTCCAATGACGAGAACTGTGCCTGCCAGATAAAAGAAAAAGATATTACAGGACAGGATGCCTCGGACAAGCAGTATATAAAAGTCTGGCAGAAAAGTTTTGAGCTCAAGACAGATGAGTCATGGTTGAATGGCGATGAATCATTGTACACTCTCTTGCTTTCTTTCAATCCTCTTTTCTTCAGGGAAAAGCCTGATTCACAGGACAAGACAACAACCGGAGAGAACATATTTATCTGGAATGATGCAGACAAGCCTTTGAACCTTTACAAGCCCTTCCTTGATAATTTCGAGAAGAAAATAATCTTTGTCGACGACAAAGAAGACAAGAGAGAGTGCAGCCAGGAAAAGACAAGCTTCTCGTTCTGCCTCAAGACAAACAATTTCCTGCCCTACAAAAAAACAGTTGTGCAAGGTGATTCAAAAAAATCAGTCTACACCTATGAAAAAGTCAATATCAACTTTGCAGTTGATCTGACAAAAGCCCTGTATCCCTTTGAAGAGCTGAAATACATTGAATTAGGAAGAGAGGGAAAAACATTCTTTATCTGGAAATTCCCAGAGCCTGACGATGTGCACAGCTTTGGCGTCTATTCATCTTTGTCGCCTTTCATAGGAATAACAGAGCAGGAATTTGACAGCAGGCTGAACCCAACTACAGAAAATCCTGTGGCTGCAGATCTTGTGATAACAGAGCAGGAATTCCTGCCTTCAGATGACGAGGTCTTTTTGAGAGATGCATTCAAGGGTAAAGATCTTGATGCCTCGTGCATAAGCCCCTTCAACAACGACACATGCATTGCATTCCTTGAGACGCAAAGCATTGCTCCGTCGAAGATCTACTGGTTCAAGAACAACTATTACATTCTTATGATAGAGCAGTCAGGCATGAATGTTGCGTTTGCGACAACAAGCAGATACAACAGGCAGACTGACTTTGTTGCTGATGAAACATACTGGCAGGGCTCTGGAGTTGTATACAATGCTCCTGCTCTTCCGGGGGCAGGACCTGGAGTGCCTAGCATGGCAGAGACTGAGCTGATTGAGAGGCTGCATGAAATCTATAATGAGATAGATGGTGAATTTTCTGTGCCGCAGACAGAGTCAGTTGTTATTGTCCTCGGCCAGAAGCTTTACCTTGTCTCCGAGGATTGGACCGGAATCATTCAGGTGCAAAAAGAGTATGATGTATCAACGAGCGCTTATGGATATGGGTTTGAGCAGAGCAGTAATAAAACGCCTTTAGGAACTTTCAAAATATTTGAAAAAATCGGGGTCGGAGTGCCTCTCGGCGGTATTTTCAGCGATAAAGTGTATACCGGTTCAATCGCAGAAATTTACACAGAGCCAGGATATGATGCTCCTGTTGATTATATGACAACAAGGCTTCTTGTGCTTACAGGTTTGGAGCCAGAAAATGGGAACACCATCAACCGTGGAATATTCCTGCACGGCACTGCAGAGGAGGGCAGGCTAGGAACTCCGGCTTCTCACGGCTGTGTAAGAATGAGAAACACAGATGTTGCAGAGCTGTATTCTCTGGTTTTGCCGGAGACTTTTGTGTACATAGCAGAAGTATAGGAAATATAAATAAATAAAATAAATTTTTTTCTTTATGCCTTTCTCGCAGTTGTGCCCTGCTTTGTGTCCTCGAGAATAAATCCTTGTGCCTTTATCTCTTCCCTCAAAGAATCAGCCGTTTTCCAGTCCTTTTCCTTCTTGGCATTATTTCTCTGCTCAATCAATTCCTTGATTTCATCGGCGACTTCGATCTTTTCTTCTTCAGCCTTTTCAAGCCTTAAGCCGAAAACCCTGTCAAAATCAAAAGCCAGCGCAAGTTTTTCCTTATTGTTTAATCCATCATCCTTGATAGCAGTCCAGAGCACTGCAAGAGCCTGAGGAGTATTCAGGTCGTCATTGATGGCTTTCAAAAACTGTTCTTTGTATTCTGCAATCCTGTCATCATGCTCTTCATCGTCGCTCTTTTCCAATAATCTCTTTTTCAGCTCAATTATTTTTCCTTTGAGATTTTCATAGCCATTTTTTGCAGAGTCAAGGGCCTCGAAGCTGAACATCAGCTGCTGCCTGTACTGGCCGTTCAGCAGGAAATACCTGTAAGCCAGAGGGTCATAGCCTTTGTCAATCAAAGCTTGCAGTCTTAAAAAGTTCTCTCCGCTCTTTGCCATCTTTCCCTTGTTTATGACGAGGAATTCATTATGCATCCACCAGTTCACCCATTTGTGGCCAAAGGCAGCCTCAGCCTGCGCAATCTCATTGGTGTGATGTACGGGGATATGATCAATGCCTCCCGTGTGTATGTCAAAATGTTCTCCCAGATACTTGCTCGACATTGCACTGCACTCGATGTGCCAGCCTGGATATCCTTTTCCCCAGGGGCTTTCCCATATCATAGCCTGATTCTCGAATTTAGATTTTGTAAACCACAATGCAAAGTCATGCGGGTTTTTCTTGTTTTCATCGACGTCAATCCTTGCCCCTGCCTTTAAGCTTTCAATGTTTAACAGTGCAAGCTTGCCATAATCCTTGAACTTTGATATGTCAAAATAAAGATTTCCGCCTGCGAAATAAGTGAATCCTTTTTTCTCAAGAGTCATGTTTATCTCTATCATTTCATTAATGTGATCAGTTGCCTTGCACCAGATGTCAGGCTCAATAATATTCAATGCTTTAAAGTCGTCCTTGAAAGCTTTAGTGTAAAACTCTGCAACTTCCCAGACTGTCTTGCCCTCTCTTTTCGCTCCCTTCTCCATTTTGTCTTCGCCCTCATCAGCATCAGAGGTGAGATGTCCGACATCAGTTATATTTATGACATGCTTTACCTTGAACCCGTTGTAGAGAAAAGTCCTCTTTAAAGTGTCTGAGAACACGTAAGACATGAGGTTTCCTATGTGAGCATAGTTGTAAACTGTCGGGCCACAGGAGTATATGCCAACATGGCCTCTCTTGATAGGCACAAACAATTCCTTTTTCCTGCCCATGGTGTTGAACAGCATTATCTCAGGAGTGTTTTCAGTCATTTCAATATTGAAAGTATTGCTTGGCTTTTATATGTTTCGGAGAATATGCCTCCGCCCTTGACATGTATAATTCTGCGAGTTTATGCATTCTTTTTCCTTTTTATGGCCTGGTAATAGGGAATAAGGCCGTAATATACTGTACCGCTGCTGTGTATTTGCTTTCCGAGATTTTCGTCTTCTGCTTCGAGCATCTCAAGCATCTCTTCTCTTGTGAAGATGTGATAGTCGATCGCTGTGGTCTCTCGTCTTTTTATTGTCTCGAGATAAGGAGCTATATTTTTTTTTGTTTGTTCTGATTCAACTATCACTGCAATGTCCAAGTCTGAGTTTTTTTTTGCCTGCTGTTTTGCATAGCTGCCGAACACTATGAGAGTGAAAAAATCCGTGTATCTTGATATCCTGTCCTGAATCGCCTGCAGAATCATTTTCGGCAGCTTTTTCTCTCTTATCTCTGCTTCATTTAGCAGGTTCAGGCAGGCCATTGCTGTGTTGCTGTCCATGTTAAGCGAGTACACTGTTACATCGGCTATTTTCTTTGCTTTCAGAAGCTCCAATTCCCGGAAGCGCTTCAGTGCTGTCTGCACGACGCTGTTCGATTTTTGTTTTGAGCCTTTTTTTATCTGGCTGAAAGTCAGCTCTGCAAATATGTCTTTCTTGAACACTGAAAGTATGCCCATCTGTTTCTTTGTAATCATTGTATCACCTATTTTCAGGTAATACACTACCTATTTAAAGGTTTTGATTCCTCCTGTCCATTCTCTGGAAAAACTTGTGTTATGTCTTTCTGCCGAATTCCCTGAAATTGTGGTATCGGCTGAATAATCCATCCCTTTCATAGCCTGATCAATCCGTACAGAATCACGCCATTAATAATATTATTCCTCAGGTTTTCGGATATTTTCTGGAGCGAGTCAGAGAATATTATGTTTATCCCATGGCTGAGCCGGAATCTTTTCAAGCTTAATTCTGTTTCTGGAGACTGTACAAACAAATCAATGTCGCTGTCTTTTGTGTACTCCCCTTTTGCGCAGCTGCCAAAGAGTATTATTGCTTTCGGATGGGTCTTGTCTGCGATGTATTCTATAATCCCGGATTTGAATATTTTTTCCAGGATAAACTGCTTTTTGTAGAATATGTATGCCGGGCTTTCTGTGTCTGCGATGAACCTGCTGTAAGGCTCTGCTTCTGCTTTCTTGATAATCTTTTCCTCCAGCAGCAGGGCTATTCTTCTCGATACTGTTGTCTTTGGGATTTTGGCCAGCCTTGATATCTGGCGGAGATAAAATTCCTTTCCCGGATTCTCGAAAAAGAGCTTGGCAATTTGGTTCATTTTAGGGACACCTGTCCCATAAATGGGTTTAAGTTTATAAATGTTGCTGTGAGTTGGTCAAAGATTGTGTTTGAGTGTATTATTATTCGGCCTTAGATTAAATATGAGTCTGTTTAAATCCGTAAGTTTTTTATACTCTTTTCCTTGTTTTTTCTTGTATGCTTAGTGATTCTGATGTTCAGGGTTTGTTTAGGGAGCTTGATAATCCTTGGAGTTGGCATTGGAAGGTTGAGCATGGTTTTTTTGTGAAAAAGGCCGAACCTATTGAGTCTATGCATGTTCATGACATTCTTGAGGGTTTGGATAAGAGCAGTGAGCCTGGGGCTCGTGAGCAGGCGCAGTTGATTAGGAAGTATCTTGTTGCTTTGCATCAGCGTTTTGTTTCTCAAGGCCACAGAGAGGCTGCTGGTGCTGTTGGTTTGCTGAACCAGTCTGAAACTAAGCCAGAAGACTCTGGCGCTGGTTTTTCTGCTGTTGATTTGCCTTTAGATGAGTATACTGATCTGAGTTATAAGGGTCTTGTTTTTCCTGAGGCTGTTGATTTTGCTTTGAGCAGTGGTGGTGTTTTAGAGTCTGCTCGTGAGGTTGCTGTTTATAGAATGGCTAAGGGCGCTAGTGATTTAATTTATTATTATTCTACTCGTACTGCTGCGATTTATTTTAAGGAGGGAAACGAGTATTTTGTTTGTTTTGATGATGATCCTTTGTATAATATTTTGTTGTTGCGTGCTGAGGAGGGAAAAAGTGCTGGTGATAGGTGGTTGGTTAGTCGTTCTGATCCTTTGATTAGTGGCGCTATTTCTCGTGCTAAGAGTTCTGGGCGTGTTGTTAGAGTAACAAATGGGCAAGAAAGGGGTGATGCTGTTTTTGTTGCTAAAGCCATTATTGGAAACAAGGCTGAAGAGTATGACACTTTTCTAAAGAATGCCAAAGGAAGACCTCTTAGAGTGTGGACATTAAACAACAATAATTGCAGAATAATCGAAAAGGAGAAAGCGTTAATCCGTTTTGTTGGGTTCGGCGTCGACATCGACTACGACTACTTGGGTGCCGTCGACCGGCTCGACATCATCTGGCGGGCTGGCGGGGTGCAAAAAATTTCCACAGGAAACAGAGGTCCCCTTGTGCCTTATGTTGGGCTGCGTTGCTTCATTAAATTAGGAAAAGGCGATGATGTCTCTGGAATGCTTTCTTATTTTGGCGATATAGAAAAGGGGATTTCTGGAAAAAAGAAAAGCCTGTTTTACGGCGGATTGTACTCTGTGATGCAGAGCATTAATTCAGTAGAAGACATTGACAGCTATGTTTTGTTTTTCAAAAAGCATGCAGGCCATGAAAAGTGGTTTAAGCGTCCTTTGCTTGTCAAGTATGCTTTTGAGATTTTCAAGAATGATAAAGAGGAGCAGCAGACTTCTCTGCTTGAAAGGATGAGTGGCAGGCGGAAATCAAATTTCAAGATGAAATTCTTGCGCAAAGCATACGAACAGCAATTCAACGATGAGATTAGCGAGGAAGATATTGAGAATTCTCCATCATCATCTATCGTTAAAATTATCGAAGGCGCAGGAATCTCTCAGCAGGATATTGTTCGCGCAAGAGCAGCCATCAACACAACAAAAAAAGGGCTATATTTTCCGTTAAATAAAACATACTACAAACAATCAGCTAAAGGCATAAAAGTTGAAAAAATGGCTCTTGACATAGTCAAACAGGCAGTTCTCGACGTCATAAGCATCACAGCCACGCCAACAACAAGATGGCAGGAAAAGCATGACAAGGCAAAAGAAAGAATCGCACAATTACTAAGCAATCCTGCAAAAGCACAGGAATTAGCATACTTTTTCCAGTCATGTATAAATCAGTTAAATTATTATAAATTCATCAGCAGCCAGCACAAAAAGCTCCAGAGCCAAGCAGATAAGGAAACTATTGTAGAAACAATCACTGTTATCAAAAACGCCGCTCAGCAGAACAAAAACAAAGCAGTTACAGAACAGCAATACAACCAAAAAATGGAACCATTAAACGACATACTCACAATGCTTAAAAGCCAGACAGATGACACAGCAACAGAAGTAAATGGAGTAACTATCAAAACACAAAAGCCAAGCATCACAGACCTTGTAGACTATGACACAACAAACTGCTGCGCACTATTCCCATACAACAACAAAGACGGAGCAATAGGGTACCTCGAAGACGAACACATAATACTGCTACAATACTTCACAACAGGAAAAAAAGGACTATTAACAATATACGGAGCAATAATCTGCGCACTCTGCGAAGACAATAGCGGAAACACTATTTTGCTTGTGGACAGTGCTGAAGGGGATGAAAACTGGCTTAAAGCAATGAAAAACTGGCAGGCAACATATCACAACTGCATCAAAGAGCTTGCCAAAGACGCGAAAGCCAAAGCAGTATTTTATGGAAACAATGCAGGGAATACAGTCCCAAAGAAATTCCTAGAATACATCAAGGAAAAAATACCGCCGCCAAACAACCCATTAAACCTTAAAAAGAAAAATCCCACGCCAAGATACCTGGAAAGCCTCAGCAACGGATGGTCTGGAACAGCAAAAGGATATTACGAAGAAGTATAGCAAACTTATTAAACCCCTTCTCTTTATTCATTCTCATGCACAGCATAAAATCATTTATCAGGAAATTCACAGATGCAGAGCTGCCTGGATTTGACGATTTCAATAATGTCCACAAGATCGGCAGAAAGTTCTTTCTTGTAGAGCCTGAACTGCTTGCTTTCCAGCAGACAATCCCTGAACAGCCTGAATTAATCGGCCTGTTTCTTGGAGAGGAAAAAAAGAATTTCAACCCGTCTCTTCTCCTTCTCGGCATTGTTTCAGAAACCTCTGAAAAAAAGGCCTTCATAAACGGCGAGGCAGAATGGCTTTTTCTCTGCGGAAGAGATGTTTTTGACAAGAACATTGTAAAGGCAAACGCCAAAGAAGGCCTTGTGCTTGTTCAGAATGAAAAGGATGAGAATCTTGGCATGGGAAAGCTTATGCAGGGCCAAAAAGGCCTGTTTATCAAAAACATTCTTGACAAGGGCGCATACTTAAGAGATGAGGGGAAATAACTAGAAAACCCTGCTTAGCTCTTTTCTGATGATGTCAACAATATTTTCTCTGGGCACCACATGTTCAGGATTAACCAGTTCATAGACGGCATTGCCAAGCAGCGATTCTGCCTGCCAAATCTGTTCCTTTGTCAGCCTACGCTGTTCAGGCAGCCGGTAAGGAGGAATGTTCATATGCGGGGCCGCCACCGGTCTCGGCCAGACCTGGTTGTGAGGCAGCCATTCTGTTCGTGTGCTATCAAGAAAAACTCTTTTAAAACCTGTTGAAGTATCACTCTCCACAACAGTTAAAACTTCCCAAAGATAATCCTTGCCGAAATCTACGCCTTGAACAAAAACAGGCATTGATTTTTCTGTTCCGTCTGACCATATTGTTGCTATTGACACAGGAGTTTCTATATCTGAATCAGGTTTGGACCTTATAACCTCGCAATTATAACCGTTTGATTGGCCGGCATAGAAGGTATATGTTTTATCTAAATGATTTATCCCTAATATAATCGCCACAGGAATTGCTAACTGAGAAATCATGGCACTTAGAGGCCAAAATATCGAGTTTTTTGTTTGATGACTGCCGTTTTGTTTATGATATTTCATTTGATTCTCCTCCCAACAAACTTGGATTGCTTCTAGTTCAAGGAAGCAACTCAGCAATGGAATACCATCCGAACTTATTAATTTATGTTGTATAGTAACTATACAAAAAATTTAAATAGGCGGGTGTTTTTTCAGGTTTATGGAGCTGGAAAAACTTAAAGAATTAGGCCTGACAGAACAGCAAGCAGCGATATATCTTAAACTTCTCGAGTTCGGGCATTCAGATGTTGGCAAACTTGCGAAACAACTTGACCTGCCGAGAATCTCGTGTTATGACACGCTTAACAGGCTGTCTGGCAAAGGTCTTGTTTCTTTTGTGCAAGCAAGAGGAAAAAGGCTTTATCAGGCTGTAGACCCTGTAAAATTACTGCAGATTTCTCAGGAAAAGGAGCAGCAGGCAAAAAAACAGAGAGAATGTATCGAGGAAATCATCCCGAAACTTAATCAGCTTAAATCACTTGGCAAACATGAAGAGAATGAAGCCGGCGTTTACAAGAATAAAGAAGGCGTGAAAACTCTCTTTGAATTGATGCTTAAAACAAAAAAAACGATCTATATAATGAGCGCCACAGGCAAGGCTCTTGAGGACATGAAATATTATTTTCCTAATTGGCATAATAGAAGGGAAAAATTGAGAGTTAAAGTTGTGGTTCTGTTCAATGATGAATTGAGAAATAAAGAAATAACAAAAATTCCTTTTTCAGAGATACGATATATGCCGAGAAGTTTTAGCAGTCCTTCGACACTTTTTATATTTGGGGATTATATTGTAAACCTATTGTGGGCTGATATTCCTTTTGCATTTGTGATAAACTCGGCAAAAATCGGAAAAAGCTACCGAAATTACTTTAAATTAATTTGGAAATCAGCAAAACCATAATGCGGCAACCTTAACGATTGGATTTGTTTGCTGGTTTCTGTTAGGTTTTTGGTTTTAAGAGCCTGTTCTCGGGATTTTCTGCGTGGTTTGATAATCCGCCAAACCGCAACCTTTTTAAAATACAGCCTCTGTTTCTATTCTTAAAGAGGTGGTGGAGTGCTTTTTACAATAACCAGGATTAACCTGTTTAATTTTCTTGAGGAGTTGGCAAAAAAAATGCCTGTCTATGCTCCTGCACAGGGCAGGAATATTGTCCTCTTCAAAAGAATGGAAAATCCCCGGGAGATAGAGCTCAAGCAAAAGCCTTACTATCCTATCAAGGATTTCTTTCACAAGCCTAAAGAGACTCTTTACGAATTTGACCACAGCGAAATAACAGCTCTGAAGCTGCCGTCAGCACAGAGGGCTTTCTTTGGCGTCAGAAGGTGCGACCTTACTGCATTGGCGCATCAGAAACTCGTGTTCTACGGCAATGACCCTATTTTTACAGCAGAGGTTGACAGGTCTTTGCTGCTCGGCTACCACTGCTTCAGCCCTCCTGACGAGTTCTGCTTCTGCGGAAACTTTGCCATGAAAGACAACTTTGACCTGATGTTTTACGACGAAGACGAATTCCTTGTTGTTGAAACAGGAAGCCCGAGAGGCGAGAATATTGCAATTTCCTTTCAGAAATACTTTAGGCCAAGGCCTGGAAGCGTGACAGAAAAAGAGAAAAAGATTCCCAACACTGTGAAATTAAAGACAACAGATATTGAACAATTCTATGACAGCAAGAAATGGTTTGAGGGAGTTCAGCTTTGCCTGAGCTGCGGGGCATGCACAGCAGTCTGTCCGACATGCTACTGCTTTGAGCTCAAGGACGAGCTTCTGATATCTGACCCTAAAAAAGGCAGGAAAACAAGAGAGTGGAGCTCGTGCCAGCTTGAGAGCTTCACAAGAGTAGCCAATGATTTCATATTCAGGAAAGAAAGGGCCGAGAGGTTCAAGCACAGGATATACCACCAGATGGTTTATTTCAAAAAGGAATACAGCGAGATACTGTGCACAGGCTGCGGAAGATGCATACGCGCATGCCCGACAAGAATTGACTGGACAAAATTGGTCAACAACATGATTGCAGGTGATTCCTTCAATGAAAAATGAATATATCCCGCAAAAATACAATATAACCGAGAGATGGCAGGAATCTGCAGACAACTTTACTATAAGAGTTGATGCAAAGCTCAAGCATGAGCCAGGCCAGTTTGTGCAGGTTGGCCTGCTCGAGATAGGGGAATCCCCAATATCAATCTCGTCATATTCAAAGAGCTACATAGACCTTAACATCAGAATTGTCGGGAATGTGACAAAGGCGCTTTCAAGGCTGAAAAAAGGCGACAGCGTATTCATAAGAGGGCCTTACGGCAGGGGCTATCCCATGCATCATTTCAAGGGCAACAGCATCGTGATTATTGGAGGCGGCTGCGGAGTTGCGCCTTTGAGAGGAGTTATTGATTACATAGGGCAGAACAGGAATGATTTCAAGGATATTTACATGTTCCTCGGATACAGGAGCCCTGATGACATACTTTTCAGAAAACAGCTTGAGGAATGGAAAAAGAAATACAAGGTGACAATGACTGTTGACAAGAATCCTCCTGACTTGAAAGCGTGCTACACAGGAGCAGTCGGCTTTATTACAGATGCTATTGACAAATACCAGATGGACAATGCCATGAAAATAGTCACTCTCTGCGGCCCGCCGATAATGATAAAGAAGGCGATAGAGACACTCAAGAAAAAAGGATTCAACAATGACCAGCTCTTTGTCAGCGAGGAAAGGCTGATGTACTGCGGCATAGGAAAATGCTGCCATTGCATGATAAAAGACAAGTTCACATGCAAGGACGGGCCTGTGTTCAGGTACGACGAGATAGCTGATTACCACAACGATTAGGTTGCGTTTAAAATAAAGACCAGCATCAATACTGTGCGCGCCCTTAAATTAAACAGGTAGATTAACACAACCATAATAAGCGAAATTCACATACAAAAATGGCAAGAAAAAAACTCAGGATAGGATTTTACGGGGTAACAGGCTGCGCAGGATGCCAGCTCAGCGTCATATTCAATGAGAGAGAGATACTCAGGCTTTTCAACCTGATTGACGTCAGTGCATTCCCTTTTATCAAGGAAAAGAATATCGAGGGCGAGTTTGACTATGTTTTCATAGAGGGGCTTGCCGCATGCAACGACGATGTTGCTGTACTGAAGGAATTGAGGCAAAAGGCAAAAAAGGTTGTTGCCCTGGGCGCATGCGCCTGTGCAGGAAACATACCGGCGTACAGGAAATATGTCTCAAGAAAAAACTATCAGCACCTGATACACGAGAAAACAAAGCGCATACAGGATGTCGACCCGACGCCAATTGACAGCCACATTGCAGTTGACTATTTTATCCCTGGCTGCCCACCTGACAAGTCAGAGATTCTGAAATTCATAAAAGAGATTGTGCTGGGCAAAGAGCCGAGACAGCATGAGTCTCCTGTGTGCTTTGAATGCAAGATAAACAAAAACCCCTGCCTTCTTGACGAGGGAAAAATGTGCCTCGGCCCGGTAACAAGAGGCGGATGCAATTCTGTATGTACGAATTCAGGCTTTGAGTGCTGGGGCTGCAGAGGAATAATGCAGGATGCAGACATCAAGCTCATGATAAAGGTATTGAAGGGCAAGGGATTTTCAGGAAGAGAGATAAAGCAGAGGATGAGAAGCTTCACAGGGCTGAAGATTCCGCAGCTGCAGTTCATAGGTGTGAAAAAATGAGGAAAAAAACAAAGAAAAAAGCAGGGAGCAGGACAAAGAGCAGGGTGGAAAAGCCAGAGGTCAAAATTATCAAGCCGAAAAAATCTGCAAAAAAGAGCAGCATAAAGCCAAGAGTGCAGAGCCGCGCTCCCAGAAAGTCTGCGAAGAAAAAAGCTGTGCCAGCCAAGAAGGCGAAGGCAGACGGCGCAATCACTTTAAGCCATATCACAAAGATAGAGGGGCATGCAAGCCTTGTGCTTAATATACAGAACAACAAGGTAAAGAAGTGCGAGCTAGCCGTGATAGAGGGCTCGAGATATTTCGAGGGAATGCTCAAGGACAGGCGCTATGACGAGGCAAGCGAGATCACGTCGAGAATATGCGGGATATGCAGCTGCGCTCACACTGTGTGCGCCATTACAGCGATTGAAAATGCGCTTAATGTCAGGGTCTCAAAGCAGACAGAAGAGCTCAGGAAGCTGCTGATGATGGGCGAGAGAATAAGAAGCCACGCAACCCATCTCTACTTTCTTGCCCTGCCTGATTTTCTCGGCTATGAATCTGCTATGCAGATGCTTCCGAAATTCAAAAAACAGGTTCATGATGCGCTCAAGCTGATGAAAGCCGGCAATGAGATTGTGAAACTTGTCGGCGGAAGAGACATACATCCTGTTGCAGCGACAGTCGGAGGCTTTCATGTTGTGCCGACTTCCGACGAGATATACAGGATAAAGACAGAGCTTCAGATTGCCAAAAAAACAGCTGTTGCAACAGCAGAGCTTTTTGCAAAACTGAAATACCCTGATTTTTCGCCTGAGGCAACAACATACCTGTCTCTGCATAATCCATTCGAATACCCGATATTGCACGGAGCCATCAAGACTCCTGAAAAGCTATTCAAGAAAACAGAATTTCACAAGTTCATCAAGGAATACCACGAGCCAAGGTCAAGCGCTAACTTTGCAGTGAAGGAGGGAAAGGCTTACTTCACAGGAGCGCTTGCAAGAGTGAACAACAACTCTGCGGCGCTGAGCCAGACTGCAAGAAAATTATTGAAGCACTCAAAATTCAAGTTTCCGAGCAGGAACCCATTCCTGAACAATTACTGCCAGGCAATTGAGCTGGTGCACTGCATAGACCACTCGATAGCGATTTGTCAGGATTTAGCGAGGATAAAGCCTGAGCCTCTTGCTGCAGTGAGTGTGCGCGAGAGCTACGGCATCGCAGCAGTCGAGGTTCCGAGAGGGGTTTTGTGGCACGAGTACAAGCTGAACAGCGTCGGAACAATAGTGAAGGCCAACATAGTCACACCCACATCCCAGAACCTCAGGAAAATAGAGGACGACATAAAAGCATTCCTGCCAGAGCTGCTTGCCAGCACAAAAGACAGGGACACAATAGTCCTTGAAATCGAGAAGCTGATAAGAGCCTATGACCCGTGCTTTTCATGCTCGACGCACTTTCTTGATGTGAAGTGGGGTTGATTTGGTTTTGGAAACATTTTTATACCTCTTAATTTTATGAATTCTTATGAAAGCTGAGAAGATGTGGGCAGAACTTGCAAAGTATTATGATATGCTGTACGAGTGGAAATCTTACGACAAGGAATCAGCATCAGTGCATGCCCTGATTCAAAAATACAAAAAAACAGCTGGCAATGAATTGCTTGATGTGGCGTGCGGGACTGGAAACCACATTCAGTTTCTCAAAGACAAATACAAGACTACAGGCATTGACCTCAATAAGGATATGCTGCTTGTTGCAAAGAAAAAATTTTCTAAATTGAATTTTTACCAGAAAGACATGATTTCTTTTGATTTGAAAAAGAAATTTGATGTTCTTGTCTGTTTATTCAGTTCGATCGGATATGTGAAAACTTATGCTAACCTGAAAAAAACGATTGCCTCTTTTTCAAAACATGTGAAAAGCGGGGGAGTTGTCATTATTGAGCCTTTTTTTACCAAAGAAACATTTCATTCCGGAAAACCGCACGCCGTTTTTGTCGACAAGCCGGATGTTAAGATTGCAAGAATGCATCTTAGCCAGAGAAAAGGCAATATAGCTATACTTGATTTTCATTTCCTTATCGCGACAAAGAAGGGCATAGGCACTCTGAGAGACAGGCATGAGCTTGGGCTTTTTGATGTCGATAAATTCCTTGAGATTCTGAAATCTGCCGGTTTTACCAATGTCAGATTCTTGAAAAACGGCCTTATGCCCAGAAGAGGTTTGTTTGTTGCTGTAAAGAGATAGGCTTTTTACAGCCTCTCAATTTTTGAGAGGATTGTGTCCATTTTTTTCTTGGTCTGCTTGTAGAATACAAATGAAATAAAAAACAATGCAACAGCCACAGGAATGCCTATTGCAATTAAGCCTCTTGATATCATGTAGCCAAGAAATCCTATAATAGACACGGTGCAGAAGCTCAGGTAAAGAATCGCCTTTTGTGATTCGTATTTGTATTCTATGTCAAGCCTGTTTTTCTTCAATTCTCTCTTTTTCATTTCCAGCCTACCACTTTTCGACAAGCACCTGCACAAAGCTGAAGGAAAGAAGTGCAATAGATATTATCAGCAAAACCCAATCAGCAAATGTTGAAACGCTTTTTGATATCATAATGCCGAAAAGGACTGCTCCTAAAATTCCGCAGAAAATTCCCAAACCTATTTTTATGTGCTTGTGTGATTCCATGCAGGTTTCAGCCTGTTTTTTCTTTTTAAACTTTTCTGATTTATTTCCGCAGATTTTCTAATCCTGCCCGGATTGTTTCCTTTCTTTTTTTCTCTTTGTTTTTATCTCCGCATTTTTCTCCTCGCCTAAAGGCGAGTTTTTTCCCGCCAGCTGCGGGCTTTGTGATGCAGAAACAACGCATTTAATAAACTAAACCCAAACATTTAAATAATTTAGCTATTCTCCAATAGTAATGTTTGGCTTGATAAAAGGATAAAGCTAACATTGTATATTCGGAGGAATGATTAATGGCAAAAAGATATACACCAAGGATACCTGATGTTCTTACAGGACTTACTCCTGAAGAATATGCCTCTTGCTGTGGTGTTGACTTACTAGATTATAGACTTGTAGATGTTTGGGTTGCTGGTGGTGGTTTAACAGGCAGCAAAGATGAGGTTGCTCGAGAACTTTTTTCTTTTTTATCAAGACGCGCTCCTCGAGGCACAGAGGTTATTATAGCTACTCTACCTTATCCTGTGCATGTTGGCGGGACTACTGGTCGTTATGTTGCCTCAGGCATTGCACTTGTCCCGATAGATCGGACAACTATTGATGATACAACAGAATAAAGGTGTTTGAATAATTGAAAGAGGCAGATTAAATCGGAACTATTGCAATAAAACAATAAAAGAAAGCTTAATAATAAAATATTTGGAGGAATGATTAACATGTTTTTGGAAGTTACTGAATCGGAAGTTGATGCGGCTTCAAAAGTTCTTACAGGAGTTACAGCTAAAGAATACATCGAGTCTACTGGCGTGATTGTGACAGAATTTCAGTATGTTGGGGTCCACCATCTGCGTCATTTTGAAAGTTTCGCTGATGTTACACATGGTTACTCGGCTCTTTTTTCATCAGCTCCGTTAGGTACAAAAGTTGTTATAGCTGCTCCGCCTGTTGCTGTTGGTAGTGATCTTATATTCTCAGGCACAGCACTTGTTCGAAAGGATAGATCAATTGCTGATAAAGCTAACTCTTCTGGCTCAGGAATAGAAGAAGTTCCAGAAAGACCAAGGCTTCAGCCTAATCGAGGCTAATCACTTTTTCTTTTTTCCTTTTTTCTTCTGTTTTTTCAATGGCTTTTTCTTGGGAGCTTTCTTTTTCACTTTCTTCACCGGCTTTGCCTTTTTCTTAGCCTTAACTGCTTTCTTTTTTTCTTTTTTTAGCTTTTCTTTCTTTGCCGGCTTTGCCTTCTTTGCTTCCTTTCTAGGCTCTTCCTTTTTCTCCTCTGTCTCGACAGGCTCTACTGTGTAGATAAATGTGTTTCTCTTGCCAGTGTTCTGATACTTGATTATGTTGGTCTTTCTCAGCTTTTTCAGCGACATTGTCACAGAGCCTATTGACACTCCCAATTGTTCAGAAATCTGTCTTGATGTGAACCATTGACTGGAATTTTTGCATAAAAAATCATACACCTCTTGTTGACCCATAAATACACCTCCCCAACTAAATATTTAATACTGTATGTTTAAAAACTAATGTTTACCAGATGATGACCGCAATTATCACCATGATCAGCCCCGCGATTGAGGCATAAAATGCTATCTTCTGGTTCTGGTCAAGATTGTTATAAAACCTTGCAAAATCCCTTCCAACCTTTTCTAGTGGTCCAAGCGATATCTCAACCTGCCCCATGTAGTTTATTTAAATTAATTCTTTTTTAAACCTTTCGTGTCATTTGAGAATAAGAAACCAATGTTTATAAATAAAAAATTACATGAATTCGTCCTCAGCATCGCAGAAAATCTCATCCATCTCGTATTTTGTGAGCTGTTTCTTGTTCAGGTCTGCCATCTTGGATTTTCCTTTCCTTCCGGTGACCATATCCCTTTCTGCTTCTGCATCTTCTATGTTTGTTCTTTCCTCTTTGCTTAATCCTTCTTTAGGCATAGTTCTCCCTCGTATTTTTTCTCTGTAGAGTTTAATTGTAATATTTTTTCTCTTCCTCTTGTTTTGCTGCTTCTCTTCCTGCTTTTTTGTCTATTTTTTCTGTGTCCATGACTTCTTCAAGGCCCATTTGGTTCACCTCTTGGTTTGATACCATTTTACAGTGAAAACTTATATTTAAAGTTTTCGGTTTGGTGACTACTGAGCAGAGAATACAGAATTCTTTGGTTTTAAGCCTTATTAAAGGGGTTTGCAGTGTTTAAAATCTCCTAAGCGGAGGGTTAGCATCGGCTCGCACTAGCATTATGCGTCTTTATTGACATCTCCCGTAAGGAGAACAACCCCTCTGTCAATCAGACTACATCAAAAAGAAGAGTGCTCACATCATTGATGCTAACCTACATTTTAAACACATCCTAAAGGGGTTTGCGATTAAAATCCGAAAAATAATGCTTTAGAAAACAGGCAAAACCTACTTATACGGATACCTGGAATAATTCTTGCATTTAAAGCAGTAATAGACAAGCTTGCCGCCCTGCAATCTGGCTCTGCATGTGACAGAGGGCCTGAAAAAGGCATAGCAGTGCTTGCAGAATCTTTTCTGCAGTCCAGAGGGAATCCTCACTTTATTCTTCATTGCGATCTTTCTCGCCAAATCAACATATTTCTGAGAATAGTCTGGATGCTCTTCAAAAACCCTGTCAGCCTGCTCAAAGAGATAGGCAATTCTTTCTTTGGCAGCAGCATTTCCTTTTATCTTGAGATTTTTCCTCGCCATGCTAGGCAAAAGAATGCTTTGTCTTAAATAATTTAGTGTTTTGGCAGGAAAAAACAGTTCTGCCTCGTGTTTTGTGGCAGAATTCGCCATGCTTCTATTTTCGTTTGCCACCCGATTTATTTGAAGTCTATATTTTTTTTTAAAGGCTCATTTGCTGCCACAACAGGCAGAACTTGTTGAAAAACCCAAAAATATATAATAAATAATTGATTCCCAACAATAGAAATAGTTTTGGGGGAATACACGTGATGGATTCAATTTTAGGATGGACAACTGCATTTGTAGGACCATATGCAATATTCTCTGCTTTATCGCCGATGAATCGGGGAGTTGATTTAGGGGTGTATGCGGCAACTATTGCAGCGAGAGTATATCTTTCCAGAAAGGCATTCAAAGGCGATGATGAATCTGTTTATTGGATCCCGGAAATACTTTGCTCTTTGCCTGGTGTTATATCGGGTGCAGCTTTAGACGAAGCAGGCAAAGCAATTGCAAAAGCGCCGAATACTATTGCAAATGGCTCGAGAAGGCTTTTAAACCGCGAAAACCAAACGAGTGCTTAGTAAGTAAATGGCAGATTGCCAAAAAGAATGTACAACCGGTTTAGGGGACTTCAGCGAAGCTGAAAGTCGCCTGAAGTAACAAAAGTTTTCAACTTTTGGAACCTCTCTGAGGTGTCAACCGATTGCTAAACAGTCAGAATGACGGTTTAGCTGCGGGAACAGGGTGACGGCACAGCAGTTGAGCGCAATCTTTATAAAGAATATTTGTTTCCTCCTCTTTAGAAAGGGCTTACAGCCTAGTATAATATAAACGGAGTTAAGGAACACAAATGGGAAGAATAAAATCAAAAAAAGTGAAAGCAGTAACCCTTGAGCTAGTCAAGATGCACAGAGAAAGGTTTGCAACAGACTTTGACAAGAACAAGAAAGCGCTGGCAGTTGTTGCAGATATTCCTTCGAAAAAATTAAGAAATGTTGTAGCTGGATATGTGACCAGGAGAATGAAGTGTCCAGAGTGATAATCATAAACTGAATACAAGAAACTAGTGGGGGGATAAACATGGTAGGAGACAACGACAACTCTATCTTTATCGGTGGAAAACCATTTATGAGTTATGTGACAGGAGTAGTGATGCAGTTTACAACAAAGGGATTTGATGAAGTGATTGTAAAGGCAAGAGGAAAGTTTATTGCAAGGGCAGTTGATGTTACAGAAGTGGTGTGCAAGAGATTTCTTAAAGACCAGGTAAAGCTGAAGGATATAAAAATCGACAGCGAAGAGTTCAAGAATAAGGAAGGCAAAGACGTCAGGGTAAGCTCAATTGAGATAACTCTTGCAAAGAACAAGTGATTTTTGTTTTGTTATTTTTCTGTTTGTATTACTCTCTTTCCGATACTTTATTCTTTCTTGTTCAATCTATATTTCTCAACATCTGTGATGCAGACGCCACATTGCAATAATATTGTTCCAAGCCGAAAATTCATTTAAAGCTTCTGCACAGAATCCCTTGATATCGGTTCAGGCGGTGTTTCAATGGTTGATGTGAGATTAGTCGGATTTGATGTTTCAAAGGATTCTCTTGATGAAATTATTTCAATAGGAAAAGGAGTGCTGGAAAGAGAAGGAGAGATGTGGCTTCCGCGCGAAAGAGAGCGTGCATATAGACAAGCTATTAAAGAAATGCTTGAAATGGTTGGTTCATTAACCCCTGAAGTGCTGTCTGCAGGCTTTGCAAGAATAAGCAGGGATCCGAGACCTGTTCCTGAAATATTAAAGGATGCCAGGAATAATGTAGCTGCTGCGAGAAAATCAAACACGGCAATAATCCATGGAATGGGCCACAAGTCAATAGCAGAACATGCTCCTGTTAGTTTCGCAATCATGGGCCTGTCCAGACATGCAGTCGAGGCTGTTGAACAGGCAAGGCTTGCAAGCTTTACAGAAAGATCCCAGCGCTATACAACAACGGATGGCAACTATGTTGTTCCAGAAGAGATAAGAGGAACAGAGTTCGAGGCTGATTTCCACAGGGTTGCTGCGCTTCAAAATAGTTTTTACCAGAAAGTGTTTCCTCAGCTTGTTGAATGGCACAGGCAAAGAGACTATTCAGAATTATTCAAAGCATTAGGCTGTTCTGACAATCCTGAAAAACAGGCAACTGTCATAGAAAACCTTGGAAAAGAGGATGCGAGATACGTGCTTCCACTGGCGACAAAAGTCCAGCTTGGCATGACAACAAACGGAAGACTTCTTGAAACAATGATTACAAGATTGAGATCAAGCAGGATTGCAGAGCAGAGAGAGATAGGAGAGAAACTGAACGAGCTTGTCGACGGAATTGCTCCTTCTGTGATAAAGTACACTGAACCGACAGATTATTTCACGAAAACAAGGCCAGGGCTTGAAGAGTATGTGCGGGCATTGTGCAAACAGCATGGCTTTACCCCTGATTTTTCAGACAGGAATAAGCCTCTTACCGAGTTCCAGCAATTCTCAGACAATAATGTTCCTGTGCTGGCAGGGCTTTTGTTTGCTCACAGCAACATGGGATTGCAACAATGCCAAAGCCTTATCGACATTCTTTTGTGCTCTGACCCCAAGGCTCTGGAAAAACTCGACACATTAGCCAAGCGGCACAGGACAGTGCATGACCCCCTGTTAAGAGAGTATGAGCTAAGATACCCTGTCCAGCTAGTGCTGAGCTCAAGCGCGTTTGCCCAGCTGAAAAGGCACAGGATGTGCACATTGATAGCGCAGGCTTACGACCCGCGCCTTGGAACCACTGTTCCGCAATCAATTGTAGCGACTAGAAATGGGATGGGTTTCCTGAATGTGATGAGCGAATCAGAGGCGCTATACTGGATTTTAAAAGCCGACCCCAGAACAACGCATATCGCAGACTATATTCTTACAAACGCCCACAGAAGAAGAGTACTGCTCGACGCAAATCTCAGGGAGCAGAGCGTGATTTCAACTGAAAGGGAAAACCTTGCAGCGCAGTGGGATATAAGATTGATTGCGAAACTCTTGCACGCCTACACAACAGGCAAGTTTCCGATTTTGTCAAGAGGCATGTGCGGAAAGCACGAGTATGAAGCCATGCACAGGCATCTTCTTCAAGAGGAATAAAAATGTCATCAGAGAGAAGAGCTCCATACATTGCATTCGAAGGAATTGATGGATGTGGAAAGTCAACCCAGATTGATTTGCTGAAAGATTTTTTACACCAGCGAGGATTGCAATATTACCTGACAAGAGAGCCTGGTGGAGGTGTTGTCTCTGATTTGATTAGGAAACTGATTTTGCATCCTGATTTATGCGCCGGATCTCAAATGCAATTGTTTGAGTTTATGGTTGGAGAAGATGATTACGAACAGAAAATAAATCCGGTTGCCCATCTTTTTATTTACCTGACTGTTCAGGAATTATTCTCAAGACATCCTGCTGCAGAGCAGTGCTCTGATGAAACTGCAGAGAACAACAGAAGGCTTGCAAGAGCAAGAAGAAGCCTGCCTCATCTTCTGAATGTTCCTGTACGCCCTGAAATTGATTTTTCTGGATTCCAGCTTTCTGTTGACGACACAATAGATTCTCGCAGTCCAGTATCAAACATACTTCTTTTCTCAGCGTCAAGGGCGCAAGTCCTTCCGACAGAGGTCGGGCCAAGGCTTGAGAGCGGAATTTTAGTTGTGTCAGACAGATGCTATCTTAGCTCATTGGCATACCAGGGATATGGCGAAGGGCTTGACTTGAGCATTATTGAAGAGCTGTCGATGATAGCCTGCCAGGGAATAACTCCTGACCTTGTTTTTTTGATAGATACTGATCCAAAAGTAGCATTGGGCAGGATTCATTCAGGCAGAAAAAAAGAGTTTGGCAAGAAAGATGTTTTTGAAGAAAGACTCGTCGGCTTTCTAGAGTCGGTTGCAGCAGGCTACAGGCAGATGGCAACCCAGAGCCCTGCAAGATTCAGGACAATTCAAGATATTCCTGGAGAGCCGAAGCTTGAGCAGAAGGAAGTAAGAAAAGAATTGGAACAGTTCTTAGAAGAATGGAATAGCTGAATTAGCGTTTTGTGATTATTTTTTATTCTTCCAGTTCTGCGCGGTCATCCGGCGTGCTTAAGACACTTGAGATTGATATGCCGTCTATCTCTGCGAAAAATCTCCTGCCGTTCCTGTCGATGAACACCTCTGGAATAGAATCGCCTGTTACATTCCTGATTCGCACTTCAGTCTTAGACCGGTTTATATATGCACCCATCGCATGATATGTGCGTTCTGCAAGAGCCAAAGCACCTAGAAGAATAGCGAATCCCACAAATGAGATTCCTACTTCAACCAGAGTATATCCCTTCTTGTTTTCAGTATATTGATTGTATGTCATTTTACAGTGGAAATTATTGTTTATTTATAAAGTTAATTGGGTTCCAGAACATATTTTCCTTTTGAAAAGAAATGAGAAGCAAATTTTTTTCTTTCTATTCCCTGAAAAAGTCAGGCATCTTTATCTCGTCCCACACGCCCTTGCTTTTGTCCTGCTCTCCAAGGCCGTACTTGAATTCAGGAAGTGTTTTCTCGAAATTATCCCTGAACCATTTCTCGTCGATAAGGCTCTTGTTATAGTAATATTCTATAAAGCAGTAGGGCCTTTTCGAATCCAGGGCAAGATCCCTGTAAGGTATTATCTCGAAGACAAGAGGGTGGCCCTGCTTCAGCCCGTCGCCGGGATTGATAAAGCTGGCGAGGCAGGCGATAAAATAGCCGAAACGGCCTGACTCTGCCTTGATATAAGACGACATGTTGAGAGGGGTTCTTATAGCGACGTCAGTATTCACTATTGCAAGCTTTCCTTTAGGCACATGCGCCTGCATCTTTCCTTTTGGAACCTCGAGAATATCAAAGAAATCAAGAAGCCTGTTTGATCTTTTTCTTGTCAGGTCGAGCACAGGAGTTTCTTCAGGAGATTTTGAGATATAGCCAAGTATTTTCCCTGAGAAATCAATGCCGAAATGCGCGCCGTTCTCCCTCAAAAGGCTCGAGTCTGTTATTGTCTCGCCCTGCCTGTTGAAAAACAGGCCTTCGTGCTTGTTTATCTGGTCGAGAGCATGTTCTGACAAAGGCTTGAGATATCCGTTCTGCTCGAAAATTCTCAGATGGGCGATAGCTTGGCCAAGCCTCATTTTTGTATTGAAGAAAAAACTTGCTAGTATTCCGACAGGATCTTTATGGTTTGAGCCTGTCATGTTGAATTCCTTGTTGTAGCCTGAAATGACCTGCGCAATAACTCCGCATCTTGCAAGGCTGCTTTTTCCGCTGAACAGCGCCCTGAGCTTGTACAGGTCAAGCGATTCATTCGAGATGATAAAGTAATTTTTTTCCCTGGAAAAAGTGATTGTGCCGTCGCTGTCTGGCTTTATCAGCTTTCCTCCATTGATAAGCGCGACTTTTTCAGTTTCCTCGAGAGAGTATTTTTCAGAGCCAACAATGCTAATGCCTTTCGGAAGCTCGTATATTTTCGGCGAGATAGTGAGCTCGAACGATGAAGGATCTATTCTCAAAGAGTCGCTGCTGATGTCAGGCTTTAGCTCGTCGTTCTCTGCAGAGCTTGTTATCATGCCTTTTCTGACAAGCTCGAGAATGTCATCTCTCGCGAATATCTGCGTCGATTCTTCAAGTATTTTTTTATTCGGGATAAACATATCAGCTCTTGTCTCATTTTTTTTATTCAAAAACAATAATCTTTTTCCTGCTTGTCAGGCCTGTTTTTATGCCTGCCCTTCTGCCTGCCTCTTTAGAGAGGAATTTTATCAGCTCAATATTTGCCTTGTTCTCCTGTGCAGGAGCCTTCAGCTCGACTCTCAGTGCATTCTCCTCGGCGTCCCACTCTGCAATCCTGTTTTTTCCTGAATTAGGCTTTACAATGACAGCAATCTTATTATTAACAATATAGTCATGAATGTTCATTTTTCTCCTTTTTTCAGCTGAGCTTTGTCCGTTGTCTTTTGTAGCACGCTCGCAACGATTCAATATTCAATTGTTGCACGATTTATTTGCATTCTTTTTTTATGTATCCAAGGCTTGCCAAGTGCTACTGCCGGACAAAGTCTTTCAGCTGAGAAACTTAAAAATCAGTACTCTCTCCACGTGTAGCCGCATTTCTGGCACTTGTAGAACTTAGTCTCTGCCTCGTCGCCAGCCCTTGTCTGCACAAGCCAGAACTCTGCCTTTTTATGCTCGCACTTTGGGCAGATCATGTCTATGACTGCGTGCGGAGTGTCTTGTTTTTCGTCTACAACAGCAATTTCGCCTTCATTTTTCAGCTGCTCCTTGAAAGAAACATCCCCTTCAATCTTTTTAGAGCTGTAGCCGCAGCTGCAGTACAATGTTTTCTTGCCTTTTTCAGACTTTATTTTCAGCAACGAACCGCATTTAGGACAAAACATCATTTAACCATCCCCTCAATCCTTTTTCTTGAAACAGTGATTTAAATATTTTTCTAAAATGCGGCTTTGCCCGGATGTAGGTTAGCAGCCTCAGGTAAAAACTTCTCGATACTCATTTTCAAGCTCGTTGCGGGGGGATGTCCAATCCGGGGACGCAGAGCCTTGAAAAATAACAAGAAAGAGTTTTTAAGCTGCTAACCCGAGCAAAGCGAGATTTGGGCAAAGCCTAAAATCAAACCCTGAAAACAACCCTGTTTTACCACTAATTTTTTAAATGAGCAGTGATTCAACACCTTTATGGTTAAGGTAATCGTGTTTGATTTATGGGGAACTATTGTTGAGAACGGCATATTCCCAGGCCCTACAAAGCATGTTCTCAAGATAATGAGGCTTGGAATGCCTTTTTCAGACTTTATAATCAAATTTGAAAAATGCTTTATGACAAAAGAGTATGCCTCGCTGTCAGAGGCTTTTATAGAGGTTTCCAAAGAATTCAACAAAAGCCTTCCTGAATTTGTGTATGGAAAACTGGTCGGGATGTGGAATACAAATTCTATACTTGCAAAACTCTTTCCAGAGTCTGTCGAGGTTTTGAAAGAGCTTAAGAAAGACTACACTCTTGTACTGCTCACAAATGTTGATAAATTCTCTTACAGCCAGGTCAGCGAGAAATTCCAGCTGAAAGATTATTTTGAAAAATCATTTCCTTCATTCGAGACGGGGATGCTGAAGTCAGACCCTAAAATTTTTGACAAGATATGCAAATCACTGAAAGCCAAGAAAGATGACCTTCTTGTTGTTGGCGACTCAATAGAGTCTGACATGAACTCAGCAGAGGCTGCAGGAGTAAAAGCAGTGCTTGTCGACAGAAGAGAAAGCAGGGAATACCCTGAAAAGATAAAAGACCTTCGGGAGCTGAAGAAATATATAGAAAATCTTTCCTGAATCACTGTTCTTTATAGCCTTAGAGGTTGACAAAGATGGACTGCATTTTTTGCAAGATTGCGAAAGGCGAAATACCCTGCCAAAAGCTTTACGAGGATTCTGATTTTATCGCGTTTCTAGACATTCATCCCTCGAACAAGGGCCACCTGCTTCTTGTGCCGAAACAGCATTTTTCTGGCCTGCTTGACATGCCTGAGAATGTTTCAGCAAAGATACTGGCAACAGCCAAGAAGGTTGCAGCTGCAGCAGTCAAAGGCCTGGGTGCAGACGGATTCAATCTCACGCAGAACAACGGGTCTGCAGCAGGGCAGGTTGTCATGCACTTTCATTTTCACATCATTCCAAGGTTTAAAGACGACGGATTGAGAAACTGGCCTCCTAAAAAGACAAGCGATGCAGAGCTGAATGAAGTTGCAGGGAGGATAAGGAAGAATCTTGGCTGAACAGGGGATTAGCAATAACAAAAATTCAAAATAGCGGACTAAATCAATTATGTTTGTTGTTTTTCTATTAATTTGTTTCTAACATTATCGGCTCCAGCGCTTTATCTTGTGATTGTTACTTAACAATGATAAAAAAATCTAAATATTTATAAATCTCGGCTTTTTCCATATTATCATGGGAGCACATCATCCATTGTTTGAAAGATTTAAAGCACCAGATAACAAATATGCTTTGCCAGGATTAGGTATTACTGTATGGTTAGCGGAAGATGAATGTATTAGAAATGATGGTTTTGTACATTCAATAGCTGAACATACAAGACAACTAATAGCTGAACATACAAGACAACTTGCTTTAGAAATTGGTGCGCCCACTACAGATGATTTTGTTTATTCGTGGATTGGCAGGGAGTGGGAAGAAGATCCAGACAGTGATGCGGCTGGCGGTGTTTGTGTGCCATTAAATTTTACAGATGGCACTATTCAGGCAGTAATCTACTATCAAGATGTTCCTGAATATGCAGATGAACAAATTAGAAATGCACAAAGAATAGTTTTTCAAGGTCATGAAGAATCACATGCTCTTCATGTGTTAGACCAGTTAGATGTAATACGTCGATTAGCTTGCTCTATCATGGGAAAAGGAATAAAATTGCCTTCTTTTGCCTATGACTCTGAAATAGTTGCTAATGTTGGCGGGATACTCGCTTTGCTGAAACGTGGTTATGATGTTGGAGAAGTATCAGACATCATACTTTACAACTTGGCTGGAAACGATGCTCATCATTATTTTAGAGAAGCTTTACGAGTGCTTCATCTGGAGTAGAAGCTAAAACCCTTTTTCCAATTTTTTTAAACTATATACTTGTTAAGTTGAACAGTAATTAAAAAAATAAAAAATTAAAAAAATTCTCACTCCTTTTCTTTCTTCGGATTATAGATTGCTCCGAGAGCAGCGCCTCCGATGACATTGCTCAATAGTGCGCCGAGAATCCAGAAAAGAATGACGACAAGGCTTATCTTGACAAACAGGTAGCTCATGCACATGCCGTAAAGGGTTGTTCCTATCAGGATGAAAAAGCCGAACAATGCTCCCTTGCCTGCTCCTGTCTTGCAAGGCACTCCCCTGTAAAGGAATGCATACATGAGAGCGAAAAGCAACCCTCCCAGAATATTGAAAGCAAGTGTCGTGACTATAAAGCTTCCGCCGATCATCGGCCTCCAGATGTCTCCTGTGTAAAATCTTCCTGTCAGCATCCCGAGTATTCCGTTTATTATCCATGCGATGATTCCAAAAACAATGCCTCCAAGAATCCATTTTCCTGCATAGAATTTCATGTTTCATACACCTCCCAAACTAAATATTATTTTTGATAAGTCCTGAAACCTGAGGTTTTTAAATTTTTAGCTTCTCCAAGCAATAAGCTTTATAAATGCCTTTAAATTCGCAAGGATGAGCGCCAGAGCGCGTTTTCAGGCACAACAGCCAGCGTGTTTTGCTCTGAAAAACTTTGTCGGAGTAGTTCAGCTGGTTAGA
>JAZDFJ010000004.1:0-3686 GCA_043807995.1 Candidatus Woesearchaeota archaeon | reverse complement strand
TAATTACCATTTGGGGATATTACAGGCTGACCCACAAAGACAACAAAAACAACGAAAGTAAATAACCCGATTATCATTTATACATCATCAATTCGCACATCCAAAAAGCTGCCATAAATCCTTTCGCCATCATCTCCGGTAATAAGTTCTCTGTTAGAATTAAGTAATCGAATTAAATATTTTTCAATATTGAAAGGTTTTAAGCTATGTATCAATCGCAGCAGCATTTTCCACAAAACCAGCAGCAGAATCAGCAGCCTCCAGCACCACCGCCACAGCCTGAATATAAATTCAGGTGGGCAGTGTATCTCGGAATACCATTAACTATGGCTATTGTCTTTTACATTATAAAAAATATAGAACCTTCATTTTGCTTTGATGATTGTCTCGACAAATTAGACATTATCCACAGAATCAAATATACACGTCTTGCATGTATGGCCGTACTCTGCCTTACCTTCATAATAATCGTAAAGTTGTTCAGAAGTAAGCAGAATTAGCTGTCTATAGTTTAAACTACAAGTTGCGCGAATAAATAAAACATTTTTTTGAAAGGAACGGTTATGATTGAAACAGAAACTATCAGAGACAAGCCTGATGCTATCCCTAAAAGCAGTAATGATATTGACAGATTATTCAGCGGCTCAGAAAACAATGTCCCCAACAATGATGCCGCATCACATGACAAACTTGATGCCATAGCCATCAAAATTACAGAAATCGGCAGCAAACTTGATTTACTTGTCCCGGAAGTAAAAGAACTTAGGGCATCTGAAACAGTTATTGCGGAATTGAGTGCAAGGCACAAAGAGCTAAATGAGCAGTTCTATGAAAGAGAGATTCTCAGCCCAATCCTGTTTTGCCTGATAGCAATAGCAGACAGGTGCCACCAGCAGATAAAAGAGCTTCAGAAGGTATTAGGCAAACATTCTCAAAGCAGGAATGAGACAGGCATAACTGCCATAAAATATCTTATCGATGCCAGAAAAGGCGACCTCGTTGAGATAGAGAACATGTTGGCAAAATATGGAGTGGAAAGTTTCAAAAACAGCAGCCAGAAATTCGACTCCGCACTGCAAAAATACATCGACACAATGCCAAGCGAGCAACCAGAGCAGCATGGCTTAATCGCGCAAAGGCTGCTTCCCGGCTACAGGCGTTATGAAAAAGTTATCAGAAAAGAATGTGTTGTTGTTTATACGGTAAAAAATGCAACAGACAACCAAAATAAGGAGATTAAATCATGTTAGGAATAGATATAGGTACCACAAGGTCAAAAGCTGCCCATATTGATCCGGCAGGCAATCCCAACATTATCCTCAATGACAGAGGAGAACCATTTACTGTAAGCATAATCCATTATGAGCAGCGTAATGCTCCTCTTGTTGGGTTGGATGCCCTTGAGCAGGGATACATCAATACAGATTTGTGTGTAAGAAACTCCAAGCTAAAATTAGGCACTACAGAAAATCTTATCAATGGCAACCCACCTGTAATAGCGACCGATGCTGCCGCTGCTTTGATAGGATATCTTAAGAAAATGGCTGAAAAGCAGCTTGGCCTGCAAATCACTGAATGTGTTGCTACTTGCCCGGCAAATTTTAAAGACGACAGCAAACAGGCGCTTTTAGAAGCATTTGAACGCAATGGCCTTAAAGTCCTTCGTTTGTATCCTGAGCCTTCAGCTGCCGGCCTTGCTTACGCACTCAACAAAGGCAGTGAGAAGAAATGCCTTATATATGATTTCGGAGGAGGCACTTTTGATGTATCTATACTCCATGTAAAAGGCGCACAGATCATTATACTTGCCACTGAAGGCGTGCCTGCACTGGGAGGTAATGATATCAATGAATGCCTGAAAAAGATTGTGCTTGATAAGGCAAAGGCTCAATGGGGTAAGGCTCCGGATTTAACAGATGCACTATTCAGGCTTGATATTGACCAAAGAGTTGAAGCTGCAAAGATTTCACTGAACAATCGCAAGAAAGTTTCAGTGGTTCTTCACCATCATGGCAGCCAGGCAATCGTTGAGGTTACACAGGAGGAGTTCTATAAGTCTATAGATCCCTTGATTCAGCAGTCTTTGGATGCTGTGCAGAAGGCTCTCAAATCTGTCGGCCTGACAGCAAAGGATATTGACCATTTAGTAATGGTGGGAGGCACATCCAGACTTTCGTATATCCAGCAGAAAGTTGCTGATTTTACAGGGCTTTATCCCAAAACAGATATTGATCCTGACAGGGCTGTTGTATATGGGGCTGCATATGCTTGTATTGCAGAAATGGCTAAAGAGGGCAAAACAGCAAGCATCCGCGGCCAGGTCATTCCTGCTCCTGAAATATTTGTCCGCGATGTAACTGCTTATTCTGTCGGCTGCTGCGTGATTGATAATTCCGGCTCTAAAAACCGGCTTATCAATGCAGTGATAATTCCCAAAAACACCCCTATACCATGCCAGCGTTCTGACCAGTTCTATCTGGAACATGAAGACCAGGTTGAAGCAAGGATTGAGATTCTCCAGGGAGAGGCAGATGCTGACCGTGAAAAATGCCTGCTTATTGGTGAGCTTGCTTTAAAGAATCTTCCCAAAGAAACAAAACGTTCTCCTCGTATCCAGGTTGAATATATCATTGATTCTAACGGCATGGTAACTGCAACTGCTACTGACAAGGTGAGCGGAACACAACAGACTGTATCCGTGGATTACAAAAAGGGAATAAAGCCAAAAGATAAGCCACAGGCCGCATAATCGCAAAAATAGAGAAGTATTTATTTAACGGAGAAAAACCATGAACGCTATAAGAATAATTAAAAACATATTAGTCGGCAAGAAAGAGCCTTATCAGCCAGTGCAGGAACAGTATTATCCTGCGGATTTGAACTTTCACTCTTATGACTCAAGAAATTGTGTAATCCTTATAGATGCTTCCGGTTCTATGGGAGCAAAAGACTGGAAGCCTTCGAGACTGAAGGCTGCAATAAAAGCCGCAGAAGCATTTGTCAACAGGCTGGCCAGTGAAAATCCAGATGCAAGAATTGCAATTGCCGCATATGGCGACGGTGCACATATAAAACAGGATTTTACACCTGCGGCACATAGCACTGAGATTATAAACAGCCTTAATAACATCCGCCTGATGGGTGGCACTAATATACCCGATGCCTTGAGAGTTGCATCAAAACTCCTTATGAATGCACCTGGCAATAATCAGGTTGTATTATTAACAGACGGTTGTAATAACACCGGAGGAAATCCAAAACCCATAGCAGATAAGTTAAAAACGTACGCCATAATTGAAACTGTTGGTATTGGCGGTTCTCCAAGTTGCGTTGATGAAGCACTGCTTAAACACATTGCTTCACCTTATCCCGATGGCACAAAACGGTATAGATGGATAGGTGATGCACAGGGGCTGGTTCAGCACTTCCATAATCTTGCAGGCAGGCTTGAAAGGGTAAAACAATGATAATTATTTCAAACCCATTTGTGCTGCCCATATTGATCATTGTATGGACAATCGAAGCATGGCTCTGGCTTGCCGTTCTGATGATTATTATGGAACGTCTCTGCCCGACCAATCAGCTGGTTAGCGGCTTAAAAACTCTGGCTGACCCTGTATTTAAGATGGCCCAAAGAATCTTGTCAAAATGCCTCAGAAAGGAAATGCCAGAATTCTCACTGCGGC
>JAZDFJ010000003.1:0-11905 GCA_043807995.1 Candidatus Woesearchaeota archaeon | reverse complement strand
TCCCCTGAGTTGGACGTGCACTCTTTGTGGTATTCCGAAGGAATACTACGATTGCATTGATAACAAAAACCGCGGGTTTTTGGAACGAGAAATTCCAAAGGAATTTCACGTAAAGGTGCGTCTTATCGGGGGCGCAGGGCATTACAAACCCTTGCGTCAAGGATTTCGAAGATGCTAAACAAAAACTAATCTTTTCCAGAAACCTGTTAAACACTACTTCATTCCTGTCTCTTTCTTGAATCTCCTGATTGTTGTGGCAAGGTGCTCCTGGGGTGTTTTGAGGATATCTATGCATTTCTTTAGCACATTGCCGTTGTACTCTTCTGTCGACGTGAATTTCAGGGGAATGTCTTTTTTCTTTTTGACAACATCCTTCCATATCCTGAACAGCTCCTCAGCCCTTGCAGGTATCTGTTTTTCGCTGCACTCAAGAAGCTCTCTGAGCTCGGCAATTGCTTTGCTCTCCCCGCCTAAAATTGAATCGGCGGCTTTGCCTGCGACAAACTCAATTCTTATTACTCCGTCCTGAATCTTTGATGTCTTAATGATTTTTATCGATTCGCACTCTCCTGTCCTGTTCAGATGTGTGCCTGCGCACGCCTCTGCGTCAAGATTCTCGATGTGCACGACTCTTATGTCTCTGCCTGGAACAGCTCCGCCCTGGTAAAGCCTGAAGCCGTATGTTTTTTCTGCAATGTTTCTCGGCATAAACTGCTTTAACACAGGAAGATTCTGCTCTATTATCGTATTGGCATTTTTTTCAATCTCTGCAGTTTGTTTTTCTGTGAGGTTATCGTAATGCGTGATGTCAAGCCTTGCCTTTTCAGTTGTCTTAGATGCTCCTGCCTGCCAGATATGGTTGCCAAGCAGTTTCCTGCACACTCCGTTGATTATGTGCGCTGCAGTATGGTGCTGGGTGAGCTGCAGCCTTCTCTCAAAGTCAATGTGGCAGGCTACAATATCTCCCTCGCTAAAGCCGGGCTTTTTTTCAACAGCATGGACTATTATTTTTCCCTGCTTGAAAACATCGGTGATCTTGTCTTTTCCGATTGTGCCGATGTCGTTGAGCTGGCCTCCTGACGTAGGATAAAAGCATGTCCTGTCAAGGATTATGTATTTGTTGTCGATTATTTTCAGCACTCTTGCATCAAAGTCGACAAGGTCGTAATGGTCAAAGTACAATGCAGTGGTGTCTGGCATTCCGTTAAGGTCGAGCTCAATTTGTTTTTTCGTTGCAGTCTGCATCTGCTGCTGTGCAGCTGCTGCGCTCTCGTGCTTTTCTGCAATCATCGCATAGAATCTTTCAGGGACATCTATTTTCACGCCCTGTTTTTTCGCCTCTTCTGCAACTGTCTCAGGGCTTATGCCCATGCTGTCGTAAAGCTCTACCAGCTTTTCAGCTGTCACAGGCTTTTTTATTATCTTTTCAATCACTGCCCTGTTTCTTTTTTTTGTCTCTGCGTATTTTTTCTTCTCGACAGCAAGTATTTCCCTGATTTCCTTCAGATTCTCCTGCAGTTCAGGGAATATCGGCTTTAGATATTCTGCGTGCCACTCGCACACATCGCTGAGGTCAATGTTCCACCTGAATCTTTCAATGAAATCAAAAGCCCTTCTGGCCAGCATCCTGAGATTGTATCCTCCGCCGACATTTGACGGCAGCGCTCCGTCGCTGAGCGCGAACAAAAGCGTTCTTGAATGCTCGGCTATCGAGTATATGCCTGACAGCGGGAGTATCTGCTCTTTTAATTTGTCGACTGAACAGCCGACTTTTTCAGCGACTTTTTTCCATTCCTCGCCGATGTTTTCCGTCTCATCGAGATTCAGCAGCCCTGCCCAGGGCACGTATTTCCTGAAAAGCTCCCTGTCTTTTTTAAAGCCTGTCAGCTTGTAGAGCTTTTCAAGCACTGTCGGGAAAGTCGCGTCATAGATTGTGTCAGCTCCCTGGGAAAACCATGCATTCCTCTCCATGCCAAGACCCATGTCAAGGACTTTTATGTCCAGCTCCCTGTATCCCTTCTCGTCGTCTGTCTGCCTGAAAAGCATGTAAACCTGATTGGCGAGCTCGTTTCCCCTGCAGAATATCTCGATGCAGCAGCCGAAATTGCCTCCGCCTGCCCAGGCGTCTTCGTGGAATACAAGCTCGTCCTTCGGAATTTTTAGGCCGTCGATAAACCATCTCACGATGTGTCTGAATACCTTGTTCTGGTCCCATTTTTCAGGCGGAACAAACATGTGCTGGCCTATCATTACAAATCCTGTGTTGTGCGACATTGTCACGCCGACGTTATCTATGTCTGCAAATCTTATTGAGAATTGCGGTATGACAAGGGCTTCTGCAGGAGGGTCAACCTCTCCGTTGATCACAAAAGGCTGGAATGCTGCGATGCTCGCATTGGTGTACTCCATTGTCGGGTTCCATCTGCACACTGTCGGGTATCTGTCTACCGGCTTGTAGCCGAAGCCCTCGAACATCTTTGCAAACTCTTTCCAGACTTCAATATATGATAGCGATTTTTTGGCGCTGCTTTTTCCTATGAAATCAAAACCCGCGCCTTCAGAGCATGCCGAGTCCCCGCACACAGTTCTTTTCTTGTCAATGCTCCAGAAAGGCTTTTTGCATTTCCTGCATATGCCTCTTGAATAGCCCTCTTGCTTCAGCACTTCAGTTGGAAAATACTTGTCAGGATCTTTCCAGAATATAGGCTTCCATTTCTTTTTTATTTCCTTGTCAGGTATCATCGCTTGTTAGAAGGAAGGCGTTTATTTAAATTTGTTTGGGTTTTTGAGAGGTGGCTAAGGTGTTTCTCATTGAATATTTCGTGGTTTAGCTTATTTTTCATTGAGAAACTCGTTTACGCTCGCTATCTGTATATCTTTGTATTTTTTAATCTTTCTTAGCCCTTTATCTCCTGAAATGATACACGCTGCATTGGCTTCAACTGCGCATTCAATAATCATGTTATCCTGATTGTCATCGCAAACATCCAGCTCTGTCTTTGTTTCAATTATGTTTGCTGTCTGGAACAGGATTTTAAGGAATTGAGCTTTTTGCTGTTTTGTGAATTTAAATTTTGGGTAGTCCAACACTCTCTTTATCTCTTCAAGCTGTTTGTTTGAGATAAACAACTCGAATTCACTGTTAATCACTTTTCTCATTAATTCCCGGGATTTGCCTTCCCAACCGAGAGAGGATATAAGATTATTAGTGTCTATTACTATCTTTTTCCTGTCCATTTAACCGCCTCTTTCACATCGCTCCGCTTGACTCTGTTTTTTTTAAACTGAGCTTCCACGTCTTTGGAAAGGGCTTCAAAATCCAGTTTGATTTTCGGGAGTTCTATTCTCTTGAATAGTATCCCTTCTTTAAACGGAAACGCAGCGAATCTCTCGCCAGGATTCAGGTTTAATAGTTCTCTTATGTCCTGCGGGACAACTAATTGTCCTTTTTCAGACATTTTCACGATATCTATGTCTCCTTTGTTTTCCATAATGTTCACCAATTCAACTGTTGAACAGTTGAACTTTTTAAATATTTCTCTTTTATGCCCTTTCCTTGTTTTTCACTATTGTTTCCTTTGTTTGGCCTCATTGCAAATATGGTGTTTTTTAATCTGCTGTTCAGATTTTCGGAAGATTTTCCATGGTGCTCGTTGTTTTTTCGATTTATTTCGGCCGTATTTTTTAAATTCCTTTGCCAGGCAATTTCACAGAAAGTGTGCAGGCATGCTTTCATTGATGTTAACTCCCGCCAAAACAATTAACTATTTAAATAAACATGGCTGTAGTTTCAGAGGATATCCCAAAGAGGTGTTGCATGTACGAGATAGTTGTCGGAAGAAGTGCGTCTGATATGAAAAAGTTCGGCACAAAAGGCACTATTCTTCTCGGCAAGCATTACATAAAGATGGGCAGGACAACTTCTCTCTCGAATGAGATTTATCTTGATATGATCAGGAGCCATGTTGTTTTTATCTGCGGCAAAAGAGGAGGGGGAAAATGCCTAGCCGGAGATACTCTGATAACCCTGCAAAATGGTGCGCAGTGCTCAATAAAAGATTTAGAGAATAATGACTCTGCAGTTTTTTCTCTCAACAGTGATCTTAAGATTCAGCAAGCCGACAAATCAGATTTTTTTAAGCGCAAAGTCAAGAGTCTGCTGAAAGTCACTCTTAGAAGTGGCAAAGAGATAAAACTAACACCTGAACACCCATTATTGACTCTTTCAGGGTGGATGCCTGCAGAGCGCCTCTGAATCGGCTCTCGTATTGCAACGCCCAGAATAATTCCTTCTTTTGGCGATGAGCCTTTGGGAGAGGATAAGATAAAAATTCTTGCTTATCTCATTGCAGAAGGCCATCTTTCAAACGGGTTTGTTCTTTTTTCTAATAAAGATGATAGTATTATACATGACTTTAATAATGCAGTGATGTTTTTTGATAGTGCTTTGGCCATAAAAAATCACAGCAAAGAATTTTGTTTCAGAGTTGTGAATAATGGCCTTAAACGGCGCGTTGCTGCAGTAAAAAGAGATAAATCCGGACGCTTTCCAAAAGGTGTCAAGTTTGAAAAAAGAAATTCTCTCAGATTGTGGTTGGAATCTTTGGGGATTTATAATAAGTTATCACGAGAAAAATTCATTCCTAATTGCATCTTCAAGCTGCCTAAACATGAATTATCCCTGTTTTTGAACAGGATATTCAGCTGTGACGGAACAATATATTTCGACAGCGGTACCTCGGCTTGGAGAGTTGCTTATGGCTCTTCATCAGAGCAGCTTATCAGGCAAATACATCATCTTTTGCTGAGATTCAGCATTCTGTCCAAAATAAGGTTCAGGAAAAAAACAGCCTCATACGAATTGGAGTTAAGGGGCGAGAATGTCACAAAGTTCCTTGATGAGATTGGTTTTTTTGGAGCAAAGGAGCTGAAGCAGAAAAAGGCTCTCAGGGAATCTGAGAGGATTAAGCCAAATCCGAATGTTGACACTATTCCAAAAGAGATTTGGGATTTCTATAGGCCTGAAAACTGGGCAGATGTCGGGAGGGCTGCAGGCTATGCTCATCCAAAAGCATTCAGGTCATCCCTAAATTATGCACCTTCAAGGCAGAAGCTGCAGCAAATAGCTGTTCTTGATGATAATCATCTCCTGAATTCTTTAGCCAATTCAGATATTTTCTGGGATGAGATTCTGTTTGTTGAAAGGCTTGAAGGTGAATTTGATGTTTACGATATCTCTGTTCCAAACCAACATAATTTCATAGCCAATGATATAATTGTGCACAACAGCTACACCATGGGCGTGATTGCAGAGGGCATGGCAGACCTTCCGCCGGACATAAAGAACAACCTTTCGATAATCCTGCTTGACACTATGGGCATCTACTGGACTATGAAGTATGACAATCATAAAGAGAGGGACCTGCTTGACATCTGGAAGCTGAAGCCCAAGCCTCTTGACCCTAAGATATACACTCCTATCGGCTATTTCAAGAAATACAAGGACAAGGGCATACCTACAGATTTTCCTTTTTCAATCCAGCCTTCAGAGCTTGACGCTTCAGACTGGAACATGACTTTCGGCATCGGAGCGCACGAGCCTGTCGGAGTTCTTATAGAAAGGGCAATCTATGATTTGAAGGAAAAAATGCCGTCTTTTGGCCTGAAAGAGATAATCAAGGCGATTGACAGCTATAAAGATGCCGACCTGAACACAAAAAATGCTGCAAAAAACCAGTTTGTAAATGCAGGCAACTGGGGTGTTTTTGCAGACCAGGGCACTCCTCTGAAAGACCTTGCAAAACCCGGGCAGATAACTGTTCTTGATGTGTCATGCTATGCAACAATGCCGAATTCCTGGAACATAAAATCCCTTGTCATAGGCCTTGTTGCAGAAAAGCTTTTCATCGAGAGAATGCTGCAGAGAAGGGATGAGGAGTTTGAGCAGGTGCACAAGGCAACTCACTATTATACTGATGAAACAAAAACAACTCAGGATTATCCCCTGGTCTGGCTTGTCATCGACGAGGCCCACGAGTTTCTGCCTGTCATAGGCAAGACTCTTGCAACAGACCCTCTTGTCACAATACTGAGAGAGGGAAGGCAGCCTGGAATTTCGCTTGTTTTGGCGACACAGCAGCCAGGCAAGATACATACAGATGTGATGACCCAGTCAGATATTATTCTCAGCCACAGGATAACTGCAAAGCTTGATACTGACGCATTGGGAATGCTTATGCAGTCTTACATGAGGCAGGGCCTGCCAGAGCTTCTGGATGATCTGCCGAGGGAGAACGGTGCCGCGCTGATACTCGATGACAACAATGAGAAGATGTATCCTATGAGAGTCAGGCCAAGGTTCACCTGGCACGGCGGAGAGAGCCCGATTGCTATGAAAGAGAAAAAGGAATGATTGGATTCTTGTGATTTTGTTTTACACTGTTTCTTGTTTTTCTGGTTTTTTTCGCAGGATTTGCGGATTTTTTAGCGATAGCTTTAAATATACTATGTAATACATGGTATAACATGGAAGCTGTCTGCGTAAAACTTGATGAAAGGATTATAAAAAGTATGGATTCTAATATGAGAAAACATAATTATTCTACAAGAACTGACTTTATAAGAGAGGCCATAAGAGACAAGCTCAGGGCTTTGGAAAAAGAAAAAGCGATCAGCGAGCTAAGAAATTTTCTTGGCTCTGCCAAAGCAAAAGTATCTGACAAAAGGCACGAGCAGATAAGAGATGAAGTGGCAAAGGAATTTGCTGAAAAGTTCGGCATAAAACTAGATTAGTTCTTCTGGCTTTTTGGAGGGAGCAATATCCTCCAGACTTTCAAAATGATGGTCTCTTGCTATGATCATTGCCTTATTATCCCTTGCTGCGATAGCATGAAGCGCGTCTCCGTATGGAACTTTTCTCTCCCTGCTTAATTCAGCAGCCTCTTTGAATTGCCGGGGCGTTATTTCTATTTTTTTAAGAAGTCCGGCCTCTAGTATTATGTTGAGAGCGCTGTTAATCTTTTTGCTGTCGTAGTCCTTGCGTAGCTCGTGCTCAACAAAATCAGAATAGATAATAACCGCCTGTTCTTCTATCACTTTTTTCAGGAACTGAAATGCCCATTCTCCCAAAGGACGGAGATTGTCATATCTGTTTTCGTAATAATCCCTCCATATCGAGGTGTCTAGATAATAATTCTGGGCCATGGATTATTCCAGAAAATGGCTTATAAATTGTTTGCCGTGTAGAATCCGCAGGCCACGTGGTTTTTTTCGCAAGATCTGCGGATTTTTTATAGCAGCTATTAAATAGAATTTCAATCTTATTGGATTATCGGATAGAAAAATTTAAATACTATGGTGAGTTATATGGGTGCTATGGCAACTACAATCCAGGTATCTGATAAATTAATGGAAACTCTTAAGAGCAGAAAAATGTATGACAAAGAAAGCTATGAGGAACTGATATGGGATCTGCTCGAGGATTCTTTGGAGCTGTCAGAGCAGGCCAAGCAGCATATAGCACAGTCTGAAAAAGAGATTGCAGCAGGCAAAACAGTTCCTCTCGATGAGATAAAAAAACGCATGAAGCTATAAGATGTGAAACTATAATGTATTCTATCGAATTCTCAAAAACAGCGGAAAAACAGTTTTTCAAGCTTGAAAGAAAAGCGCAGACAAGGATTATCTCAGTCTTGGACAGGATAAGAATAAGGCCTTATTCGCATGTGAAAAAACTGGTTGGAAGCAGTTACTTTAGATTAAGAGTTGGTGAATACAGAGTCATCCTTGATATCCGCGAGAACAGGCTGGTTATTTTCGTGATAGAAGCCGGGCATCGCAGCGATATATACAAGTAGGCTGGAATGCGTTGTTTTAGGGTGCGTTTAAAATCTCCTAAGCGGAGGGTTAGCATCGGATTCGGCTCCAGAGGTTTTATCGCTTCTTTCGTTGAAGCCACGTAAGTATCGGAAATGACAAACATTTCCGGAATATCGACAAACCTTCAGTTTGCCAATAGGACAACCCCCTCAACTCTTCAGAATTCTCAAACAGAAAAGCCTCATAAACTGATGCAAACCTACATTTTAAACAGACCCTGTTGTTTTAACAACCTTTAAATATAAATGATTCTTTTTTGGGTTTATGGCAGAATACAAGCAGGTAATCCTGATAAGAAATGACCTGAAGCTTCCAAAGGGAAAGATGGCTGCACAGGCAGCGCATGCTTCTGTCGAGGCTGTGCTTAAGGCAGATGAAGATCTAGTCAGGAAATGGCGTTTTCTCGGAGCTAAAAAGGTTGCACTGAAGGTCGCTGATGAAAAGGAATTGGTCAGGTATTTCCAGATGGCAAAGGATGAGAAAATCGCATGCTCTCTGATTACAGACGCCGGCAAGACAGTGATTGCCCCAGGCACAAAGACTGCTGTCGGAATCGGTCCTGAGCACGAAGAAAAGATAGACAAGCTGACAGGCAATCTGAAGATGATTTGAGTTTAGAGTGTGCGTTTTGCACTGTTTCCTGACTTATTTTCTGTGTTTTTCTTTGTGTTCTTTTCTGTGTTTTTCTTTTCTGTGTATTATAGGAAATTTCGACTTCTGGAGAAATTGCCGGGGTATCGAAACTATTGTTTCGGAACGTCGAAAACTTTCAGTTTTCAACGGATGATGAATACCCCGACCTTCAGGTCGAAATTTGCTATTCCAAAAATTAGCTTTTTAGCGAGGCGCGTGAAAACCCCACGCCTTTAGGCTGGGGATAGCGCCGAGCAGCGAATTTTTGTTATTTTCTCTGTTCTTTCTTTATTATTCCTTTCTTTATTGTTTATTAGTTATTCTCGCATCCTTTGCTCGCCTTTAAGGCGAGCTTTAACCAGCCTCTGGCGGGCTGTAAAGTGCGATAGCACCTGTTGTGGTGATTTTACTACCATTAAGTGGCAATAAAATCGAAAGATTTAAATACTTGTTCTGGCATATATACATCAGATATGTATAAACTACACAGTAGTTAATCTTTTTCAATTGCTTCAGTTTCAGATCAGGGGGATAAAATTGAGCAAAAAATCATTCACCATCACAAAGAAGATAGCCAAGCACGGCTCTCAGTCTATCATAGTAATACCAAGAATTCTTGAGCAGCACCTGAAGCCTAAAACAATCGTCAAGCTGACAATAGACGTGATTGAAGAGGGGGTGCAGAGCAATGGATGAATTCGATTCTTCAGCATCCCTTGCAGTCGCAGATGTCGGGGAATTTGAAACTGCACAGACAGTTTTTGCAGAGCAGCCATCTGTGCGCCCTATACATCCTGTCAGAAGGCTTCAGCTCGTCGCTGAGCCAGGCATTGATGAACAGTCAGCAAGGCAGTCTGAAATAGAGCTGATAATCGCCGAGCTTGAGCATGCGCTGCCGGAATCATATACAAATATCAGGCTTTACAGAGAAGGAGGCACAAGATATGTTTTCCTTGCTGATTGGGGCCCTCATAGCGAGGAGAGAATAGTCAAAGTGGATATAAAATCGCCTATATGCTCAAGAGCCAGAATGCTGGCAGACGGCGGTTACAGGACAAGCAATGACGTCAAAATACTTTCAAGCGCAGAAGATCCTGAAAAGCATCATCTGGTCAAGATATATGATTATATGGTTTTGCCTAATGGCTCAACTGCATCAATTGAGTCTTTTTTCAAAGGTTCTGTTTCTCTCCAGGAATTTGTAGAGGAACACGGGCCTTTAACAAGGGCGCAGTTTGAAAAAATCTTTCCTCAGGTTTTCGAGGAAACAGATTACTCCCTCAACACTCTCGGGATATTGCACAGGGATCGTTCAGTCAGAAACATACTGTTAAGGAAGAGTGATCTCGAGGTCAGGGTGACTGACTATGCCAGCGCATGCAGAAAGGAAAATGCCACTCCAAAATCCCTGCCCTCATGCGGAAGCAAATGGATTGCTGACCCGCTTTCTTTTGAGGAATTCACAGGAATGCCTTCAAGCTGCAATGAACAATCTGAAATATACGCGCTTGGAAAAAATATGTATTACGCAATAACCGGAAATCATTTTACTGATTGCATCTATGACGGCGGCAAAGTCATGCTTTGTGAAACAGGGGAGAGCCTTGTGGATGATAATGGAAGGCTTGATTTTGCCAGGTATGAAAAAGAGCTTGATAGGGCATTGTCTGAGCTTCCCTCATGGGCAAAAAAATTCTCGAGAATGCTGAAGAGATGCATGACAACAGAGCTAAGAACAATCGATGAGAGAATAGAAGAGCAGACAGCAGGATTGCCGCAGCCATTAAGGGGCGCATGGAAGGGCGTGAAAAAACTATTTGCAGACCATGAAGAATCAAGATACAGGTCTATAGATGCTCTTATCGATGATTTCAAAAAAGCATCAAGGCCTGGCCTGCCTGAGAGGATATCACATCATCCTGGAAGGATCACAGCATGGACTTTGGCTAGCTTGCTTGCTTTATCCGGAGCAGGATTTGTGGCTGGAGAATATCAGGATTCAATAAAAGCTCTTCAGCAGGCGCTTTCGGGAAACGAGAAATTTAATGTTGTGGCAAAATGGAAAGGCGACAATGTTGAAATAACAAACAATCTTGTCGACCTTGATATTTCAGTTTACAGCCCGGATTACAAGAAAAACTGTCCTAGAGATGTAAAATACATCCAGGCCATGCCAGGCGACAGGCTTCCTATTTGTGTTACCATGGCAAGCGATGTCCTGCCTGATGGATTTTTTCCGCCAAATCTGTCTACAAGAGTTTATTTCGAGGGCTATCCAGAAACGCAAGATTTTACAATGTATCCTTCGCCAAACGACAAGTCTCAAATGATTCAAGAATCTTGGAGCATCGGCATGGGATATGAAAACTTTAATTTAACGATTCCAGAAAACATGTCAGAAGGAACTCACACTCTTGTTGTTGAGTGCTATTCGCCCGGAAATTTTGTTGTCAAGGAACATGATAACAGGAACAACCTGCAATTTCCTGAAGAGGGCACTGTGCTGGAGAGAAAAACTGTGCTGGAGAGAAAAAGAGTTCCTGTTGTTGTCGGCAAGCCTAATCATAATGTATTTTTGAATCAGATTCAGTTAGGATATCCGAATTACCTTACAATCTCAAATCTGGATGACTTATTTGCTGAGCATGGGGAATACGCCAGATATGACAATAACCTTGAATGCACTGTTTCACTTCCTGACCTTCCTTTTTCAGAATGCGGATTTGAGGAATACAGCCAAAACTTAGGTGTTTCAAAGTCTAATTCTAATACGTATGGTTCAGGATTTTCCCTTCCTAACACAACAACTGGCTTTAAAACAATTTTGCAGGTTGTTGTCAGAGACAGGGAGCACGACAATAGAATAGCTTATGCAACTTGGGTCCCGATACAATCGGAGAAATTCGAAGGCTCGACATCGACATATACTCATTGGGAAGGCGCTGTTCCAGATGATAAATTTTATGAAAGAGTGGTTGAGCTTCGCAAGCAGCTTGAGAATCCGAATGCCGGCAATAAAAGCTTTGTACTTCCGCAGGAATTTGAGCCGACAGTTTCAAGCGCAGTAAACGACAATGCTTATTCAGCTGTATTTATTGATGAGAGCAAGGACAGTGGTTACAGAAGTTCTGCTCTTTCTGTTCTCTTGGACTCGGGCAATGAAGGCTCATCGCACCATTAAAAATATTCTACATTGGCTTTGTTGAAAACTTCGCCTTCGGCTCAGCCTTTGCCATCGGGCTCGCGTTTGATATTCCGTCGATAGTCGACGTGTCCCCGTCAACTGAAAATCAGTTGACACCTCAGAGAGGCTCCAAAAGTTGAAAACTTTTGATACTTTAGGCGACGTTCGCTTTGCTCAGTCCCCTTGAACTTGTGGGATCGAGGTTGTGAA
>JAZDFJ010000002.1:0-7160 GCA_043807995.1 Candidatus Woesearchaeota archaeon | reverse complement strand
TTTTTTTAAATGGCCTCTGGCCTGCTCGAGAAATCTGATTATAAGCTCGCAGCCATGCCTGCCGCCGTCTAGCGCAGCGTCAGGATATTTTTTGTCTGAGGGAAGATATGGCGGATTAAAGATTATAAGGTCAAACTCTTCTTTTTTTTCTATATTGGAAAACAGGTCTGACTCTCTGGCCTCAATGTTTTTTATCCCTTCTTTTCTCTTTTCTTTTTTAATCCTTTTTTTTATCTCTGCGACAGCCCTGCTGTTTATGTCGGCTGCAAGAACAGAGTCTGCGTATTGCGCAGCTTCGAAAGCGAGAATGCCAGAGCCTGTGCCCATGTCAAGCACTCTGCTTTTGGCCAGGACATAGTCTTTGATATGCTTCTGCAGCAGATAAGAGTCCTCCTGAGGGTCGTATATGATGTGGTCGTATGTGCTGTCCATGCGCAATGAAACTCAACATCTGAATTTATAGTTTTGCATTGTCAAGGCTCTGTCCGGAAAGTCGCCATAAGGTCAAAATTCCCTCTTAAAATTTATATCCTGCCCGTCGCGCGGGGTTGTCCCTTACGGGGGCGCAGGGCTATCAAGAAGTAAATTCCTGAATTTTGAAGGCGACTAGGAATCGAACACATGTGAGATTCGGGGACAGAGCCTATTGTCAAGGCTTATTCTTTTCCCATATGCTTCATCACGTTCTTGCGGTATCTGAACGGCTCATTAAATCTGCTCCCCAATTCCAGATGTTCTTTCTTCAGCATATCCAGCGAAGGCGGTTCTAATCCTTTGAGCATGGAGAAAATGGCCGGATTCTTCACTGCAGCCCTGCCTATCATCACTCCTTTTATTCCGATTTTTTCCAATGATTCAACCTGTTTTTTGGTGCATATGTCTCCATTGGCGATTATCTGCTTTCCGGTCTTTACGCATTCCCTGTACACGCTAAAGTCAGCAGGCTCGTCATATCCCTGGTTTCCGTGCCTGGCATGTACAATAAAGAAATCAGCATCAACAGCATCTATAAGCTTAAGATAAACCTTGTTTTGCTTCTCATATCTGTTCAGCCCGAGCCTGAGCTTAACCGAGATAGGATAGTTGTACTCCCTGAATATCTGCACAATGTTCTTTGTTTTGTTTATTCTTTTTATCATTGCACAGCCATAGCCTAGCTTTACTGCCTGCGGATTTGGGCATCCGAGGTTAAGGTTGAATCCCCTGAATCCCCTGCTGGGCTTGAACATGCTCAGGAATTTCTTGAAATCCGGCTCTTTTGAGCCAAGAAGCTGTATTACCGTGGGAGTATCGTCCTTGAGCTCTATCCTTGACAAGGTGTTTTTATCCTCTTTCGCAAGCCCTGTAATGTGGATAAGCTCTGTGAATGTCAGGTCTGCACCGTATTTGTGGCATAGGCTCCTGAATGAATTGCTTGTGATATCCTCCATTGGCGCAAGTATATAGATCATTCTTTTCCTCCAAGCTCTTTTTCTTCAAGCTCTTTTCCTCCAAGAACTGCTCTTTTCTGCTGTTTTTTCTCAGAATATGCATACGGGACATAGATCTTTTTTTTGCTCTTCGGATCTATTCCTGTGTAATACATGCATGTCGATACAGTCATGGGCGTGGGCGTGAAAACCTGCACGCTCCCTGCATTTGCCAGCCCCTTCACAGCATTGCCCAGTTTTACTGCCTCTTTCATCGATGAACCAGGGTGTGCTGTCATGAAATAAAACGAGAGCTCTCCGGTTTTTTTTACACTGTTGAACAGCCTGATAAACTCATCAAGGTTTCCCCTGTCTTTGTTCATGAGCTTCAGTACATTATTGTCGACGTGTTCAGGCGCAATCCTCAGGGTGTCCAATATGTGATGCTTGCACAACTCTCTTAAATATTCAGCAGATACAAGGTCATACCTGATGCCGCTTCTGATGTTTATCTTTTTCACGCCTTTTATTTTCCTTGCTTTTTTTAAAAGTTCAATCAGCCTGCCATTGGACCTGTCGAGTTTTTTGCAGTCTATACAGCTTCCGCTGCATTCATTGCAGTCCATGCCATACATGTTTGCAGACGGGCCTCCTATATCATCGATATTTCCCCTGAATCCGGAATGCTTTGTCAGGCTCGTTATCTCTTTCAGGATTGATTTCTCTGACCTGGATATTATCCTGTCTCCCTGCAGCAGCTTTAGAGAGCAGAAATTGCATTCGCCTATGCAGCCCCTGTGGGTTACAATGCTGAACCTGAAGCCCTGCATATTAGAAGGAATGCTTCTTGTAAATGGAAACTCGTAGTATTCGTCCAAGTCCTTGCTTGTATATGTTGGGCTCTTATATTGTAGAACATGCCTGTTGTTTACCTTCTGCGCAAGGTTCTGTTTATTGCTGAGCATCATCTGCATGCTGCAGAATTTCTCAGCTGAGTTGCTGGCTTCTTCAAAGCTTGGCAGTTCGATAAAATCTGCGGGTGCAGACTTGCTGATTATGCATGTCCCTTCGATTGCTTCCAGGATTTCCTGTTTTGTTTTCTGTTTCTTTTCTTGTGTTTTCTCTTCTTTCTTTTCCTGTATTTTTTCTTGTTTTCTTTCTTGTTTCTTTTCCTGATTCTTCAGCCTGCTGGCAATCTCCAGCACCTGCTTTTCAGCATTGCCATACACAAGAATATCTGCTCTTGAATCAAACAGTATTGGTTTTCTTAGCTTATTGTCCCAATAATCATAATGGACAAATCTTCTCAGGCTTGCCTCAACACCGCCTATCACAATCACAGAATCCTTGAAATGCCTGCGCAGCCAGTTGCAGTATACAATCACAGTCCTGTCAGGTATAATGTCAGTGTACTCTGCATGCGGATCATCCCTTCTGAGCTTTTTTAATGGAGTGTAGTTCTTCAGCATTGAATCAATTCCGCCGGAGCTTACGCCAAAAAAGAGATTTGGCCTGCCCAAGCTTTTCACATCGTCTTCTTTTGCAGGCATTTCGATGACGCCCACTGAATAGCCGTGTTTCTCGAGAAGCCTCTTTAGTATGGCAATCCCGCATAAAGGGTGGTCAAAGAATCTTTCTCCGCTGATGAATATGATATCATATGGCATTTGCCATTGATATGCCCTGCTTCTTTAAAATATTTTGTTATTTTGAGGCTTTATCCAGAAAGTCGCCATAATATCGTAAATCTTTGATTTACGGAATGTTCGCCTCATGGCAAACAGGTAAAAATTCCTCCTGTTAGCATTATCTTGCCTGTTGCGGGAGTTGTTGCGGAGCCGCGGGCCATCATTTAGAACAGAAATATTCACTTCATCACTTTTATCTCGCTCAGCTCGTATTCTTTCTCGCAATAGTTGCAGCTGACTTTCCTTGTTTTTTCATTGTAGAAAAACAACGATTTGATTTTCTCCCTGACTGTTATGCAGTTAGGGTTCAGGCAGGCTATCAGCCCTGAAATCTCTTTTGCGATTTCCACTTTGTATTTTTTCAGCAAAGTGTTGTCTTTAATAAGGCTGATAGTCGCTGTCGGAGCCACAATTGCTATTTTACTCACCTTTTCCTCGGAAAGATATTTTCCTTCAATCTTCACAACGTCTTTTCTGCCAAGCTTTGTGCTTCTGAGGTTCATCCCGAGCACCACTATGCTGTCATTTTCTTCCACTCCCAGAATGTCCAGGACCTGCGGGCCTTTCATGCTTGGAATATGGTCTATCACAGTGCCGTTTGAAAGGCTGAAGATATAGTACTTTTCTTTGTTTAGGGTTTTTTCTTTCATTTAATTGTCTCGCCGTATTGCCCGCGTTTTGCAGTGCTTTCGCCCTGCCTTGGACAATGCTTTTTCTCACCTGATTTTCCCGAGAAGCAGGCACAAAATCGCCTGCCTTACAGGAATGCCATTTGCTGCTTGCTGGAAATAATATGCATAAGGAGTGTCGTCCACGTCAGTTGATATCTCGCCGACTCTCGGCAGGGGGTGGAATATCTTAAAGTTTTTTTTCACATTTTTCAGATGCGCTTTTTCAACAACAAACACCCCTTTGACTTTTAGGTATTCTGCCTCGTCGGGAAACCTCTCCTTCTGTATTCTCGTGCAGTAGAGTATGTCCAGCTTTGGCAGTATTCCCTGAAAGCTTTCTTGAACAGAGTATTCGATATTTTTTTTGTCCAGGTCATCAAGATACTGTTTTGGGATAGCAAGCTCTTTTGGCGAGATAAAAAAGAACCTGCAGCCAAAGAGCGACAGGGCTTTCACAAGCGAGTGCACTGTCCTGCCGTATTTCAGGTCGCCGAGAAATCCTATTGACAGGCCTGTTATTCTTCCCTGCGTCTTTTTTATAGAGTAGAGGTCAAGCAGAGTCTGGGTGGGGTGCTGGTTGCTGCCGTCGCCTGCATTGATCACAGGGACACTTGAAACCTCAGAAGCAATCCTTGCAGCCCCTTCAATATAGTGCCTCATGACAATTATGTCTGCATAGCTTTCCACCATTTTTATAGTGTCTGCCACTGTCTCGCCTTTTGCTGCAGAGCTAGTCCCTGCCTCGTCAAATCCCAGAACCCGGCCTTTCAGCCTTTCCATTGCAGATGTGAAGCTGAGCCTTGTTCTTGTGCTTGGCTCATAGAAAAGGGTTGCGAGTATCCTGTCTTTTAATTCAGGCCTTATCTTTTTGCCCTCAATCTTTGCGGCTGTGTCAAGAATCTCGATAATATCATTCTTTGAGATGTCGCAGATAGAAACCAATGAATTATTTTTGAATTTCATAAGTAATGAATACCTGACAAGGTTGTTTATAATCTTTGTCGGCTTCAGAAATATCTTTTGAAAACATATGCTTCTGATAATAGATAACAAAGAGAATGGATTTATAAGAGTTTAAGAATGGGTTTATAAGGGTTTAACATGTGCTTATTATGATTTTAGCATAATGCTTATTATAATAGTTAATATGGGTTGTGTTGAATCCTTTGCCTTTTGCAAAGTTCTGACAAACTGCATTCGCAGAGCAAAATGTCTATTTTTATCGCTTCCGACCAAAGGGAGATTAAATCCCCAAAGGGCTAGAAAAGGCGGTTCCTATCTTTGTTCATCCATAAAAGGGAGTGTTCCTATATTCAAATTTGGAAAAAACTCTCTCAATCTTTGTCTGCAAGTCATTGTGCTATACTTACATGTTTTTCCAGGACTTTCAGTGCAAATAGCAGGCCGCACCCTTTTATCCAAAGCACCACAATAAACTCCTACCGATACGAATCGATTGTAAACCAATCCGGCATCTACGCTTATGCTGTGTGCTTTTTTAAGTTCTCCATCAGGACCTGTGCATACAGTGACTACAAATTCTTCCGGTGCATAACTTCTGCTCATGTTTATCCCTCCATTATCCCTCCAAAGAACCTCTTTTTAATTTTGGAGTGTGAATTTTTTTATAAATCTTTTCAAAAAACACCTATTTTAAGAAATAGAAATTTTATCGGATTTAAGAATGGGTTTATAAGAGTTTAAGAATGGGTTTGGGCGGTTTAAAAATTGCTTTTTAAACGCGCTCAGTTTAGGCAGATGTAGGACATCTAAAAATGGTTCGGCCAGTACCAGCCTCTAGCCTACAGGCAGGTTTTCTGTTTCCCCTAAGAATCATTTCTAAACCTGCTTTGCCAATAGTTCCCCAAATTGGTTCTCGCGTGCTTACATCAAATATTCTTTCTTCGATTATAGGTCTAAATCCGGTTTTTTCTAACATTTCTACTGTGTTAAGACAGGTAATTGGAGATTCATATTCTGCAGCAATGATGCTTAATTCACCTCTGAATGCTGGAATAAATCCGGCAGCTCTTAAAGCCTGCATTCTTGCCCTTGCTTCTTCACCAGCAGAACTTTCATCAAACACTTCCAAAACCCGGACTCTGTATCGTTGGTCTACAATCTGTTGATACGGGACGCCAAGTAAATGCGTTGTTCCTAAATTAGTCCCATTTGGCAGATATGTCATGATAATAGAACACTGTTAAACTTTAAAAATATATAAGATACTGAAGTATATAATCTATAATCGTCCTCACTCCCCGCACTCCATCCCTGCCTCAACATCGCTTCTCTTCAGGTCAAGGAAGTGCTTTCTGGCGAAATAGATATAGCTTCCCTTGGAATCCCAGAGCAGCAGGCCAGAATACTTGTTCTCTGTCTCGATAATGACCTGGGGCGGGGGAAAGTTTGAGCTGTAAACATTCTCTTTTATGTCGGCGCTGTTCAGCTCGTCAAGCTCTACCTTGTCGACAAGCAGCTTTCTGCCAATGTTCTTGAAGGCGTCAAGTATCTCCTCCTGGCCGTTGTAATTTACGCATATGTTAAAGAAGAACTTCGAGTTCTCTGCAGTGCTGGTTATCGTGTCTTTGATTGCATCAACCAGCTCCTGCTCAAGGGCATACCATTTGCCAAGCACATAAACCCTGATGCTGTTTTTCACAAGAAATCCTTTTGTCTCTGTATTCCTGAGGAAATTGATGAACTCAACCCTTTCTTCGTCAGAAGCAAGCTTCAGGTTTATTGTCAGAATAAGTATCTCTCTTTTAACCTGGAACTCAAGAAGCCTGAATATTTTGCTGTAAAGCTTTCTCGAGGCATCCAGCATGCTTGTATTGTTTTCAGCGCACCATTCTTCAATCCTTCCTGCGTTTATCGCGAGGTGGATAAAGGGTTTTTTCTGCTTCACCGCAGGCGCTACTTGCGAAAGCCTTATCATGATTGCTGAATATTCAGCAATATTTATAAAGTTTTATGAAATCTATTCTCTAATGCTGGCTTTAAACTACATTGTTGCGATTCTTGGAATGCTATTCGGCGCAGTGCAGGACATAAGAAAAAGAGAGGTATCTGACTGGCTGAACTACAGCCTTATTGCCTTTGGCATAGGTTTTGGCGTCATAAAATCATTGCTTGACAGTGATGTTTTTGTTTTTTTTGGAATGCTTCTCGGCCTTGCAGCCGGAGTAGCAATCGGCTTTGCAATGTATTACCTTGGCCAGTGGGGCGGGGGAGACAGCAAGATGATAATGGGTCTGGGCGCGATTATCGGGCTCAACATCTGGCAGAGTGATTTCTTTTTGCCAACATTCCTGATAAACGCTGTGTTGTTCGGCGCTGTTTACGGAGTGCTGTGGAGCATTGCCGCTGCTGTGAAAAACAGAAAGGCCTTT
>JAZDFJ010000001.1:0-7902 GCA_043807995.1 Candidatus Woesearchaeota archaeon | reverse complement strand
ACAACTATCTCTTTTTTCTAAAAAGACTTGATATTTTCAGATTCTTTTTTGGCATAGGCTTGACAGACTTCTTAACAGCCTGTTTTACACCTTGCTTTTTCACTTTTTTTGCTGGCTTCTTAACCTGCTTATTCACAGCCTTCTTCGGCATAGGCTTGACAGGCTTCTTAACTGTCTTTTTCAAAGGCTTTTTCACACTTTTCTTTTTAGCAGGCTTTGGCTTTATCTTTGGTTTATCCTTTTTGACAGCAGCTTTTTTCTTTACCTCTTTTTCTTTCTTTACAACCTCGGGCTTATCCTCAAAGGCCTTTTCATAGGCATCCTCCATGTCTTTCTCCTTGCCCTCGAAATCCTCATCCTCCGAGACCTCATAGCCCATCATAAATGCCTCTTCCTCTGGAGACAGCTGGTCATTAGCCATCTGGTCCTCTCTATATTCCTCTATCTGATCAGTTTCTTCCTCTTCCATGCTGCTTTTCCTTCAAACGATGTTTTAAATAGTTTTCTATATTTCAGAGCAATGTTTTTTAAAGCAGATGTATTTATTGCTTATTGTGTTGCCTGAACCTTAAATTTAAACATCTACCACGCAGAAGCTGGCGCAACAGTGAAAACAATTCAGAAACCAGGATTACATACTAAAAGCAAAGCAGTATCGCCAGTATTGCCTTCAAACTCACTTTTTCTCTTTCTTAAGGCCTTCCTCTGTTCTTTTCATGGCAGTATTAAAAAGAATCTTGTTCTCCTGTCTAAGCTTTTCAATCTGACCCTGCTTTCTCTTCAGCTCTTCTTCAAGAGTGCGTATTTTTCTCTTGAGAATCTCTGTCTCTGGCAGGTCTTCTGCCTCTGGAATATCAGGATCGCCATTTTTTTGTTTCATAATTCTGAACATTGAATCTGAGCTTTTTAAAACTTTATGATTTTTGAGAGAATATTTAAAAATAGTTTAGAAAAGCATATAAAAGAGCCAGGCTATTCTTATATTATGCCAATGAACACCAGTTTAGCAGAGGTTAGCGGCGCAAGGAGAATCAGGCGCTGGTACATGGCAGATTCTACTATAGAAACACATCAACCAAATTATAGTTCAACTATCTTAGCATGGATTGCTGATGTAAGGGCATATCTCGCAGAGCTGAAAACGAGAGACTCTGAGAACAGGCAGGAACTATCAGATGCCTGCGAAGAAGAAATCAGACAATAAATACTCGCTCTTTACAAACAGAATCCTGCCGTCGGCTTTGTCCGAAATCTCTCTGTGGCGCGCTCGTCCCACTTCTTTAATCGATTGTTACCCGAGTTACAGGAAATTTCAGCAGAAATTCCCTGTTCCAAAAACTCATTGAGTTTTTGATAATCGTGATAGATCAATAACTTTCAAAGTTCACTTGGCGCCACATTTCGGACAAAGCCCCTGCCGCCGTAATATTTATAAACAAACAAGCAATTCCCTACCTTATGAGCAAAGACAAGGTTTCAATGCCTTCAAGCACAGCAGGCATTACAAGGTATTTTGATGATTACAAGTCAAAGATAGAGATAAGGCCAGAGACTGTTGTGGCTCTGTGCATTGCAGTAATTGTTATAGCCACTGTTTTAAGGTTTCTTTAGAGCGCAACTGTAAAAAATGATTCCAGGAATGAATCTCAACAACCGGGAGATGCGCATGGCTATGCGCAAAATGGGCATCCAGCAGGAGGAATTAAAGGATGTCACAGAAGTCGTTATCAGGTGCAGAGACAAAGATATTGTGATATCTAACCCCGAGGTTTCTAAAGTCAATATGATGGGCCAGGAATCATGGCAGATTTCTGGAGAGGCTTCTGAAAGGCAGAAAGATTCTACTCCTGAAATTTCTGAAGATGATATACAAACAGTGATGGAACAGACAGGAAAAGACCGGGAACAGGTTGCTGCTGTCTTAAAAAAGAACAAGGGAGACCTTGCAGAGACTATAATAGAGCTCCAATAGCTAATTCTCATTGTAAGCTAAAAGCTACAGCCGCTAGTGTTTTGTATGCTATCCAGAGAAAAAACACGATTGTAAAAAAGGTCATTCTTACACCCAAAGCCAAGAACAAGAGATAAACCCCGCATAAAAAATCCATCTTTGACATCCAGTCTTTTCTAAAAGCATATCCTTTGAGACCCATATAAAGTCCGCCGAGAAAAGTATATTTCCAGGATATTGCGTGAAAATGCCCGAGAATAATCAGGATGGCACATATGAAATCAAGCAATGAAAATAGCACAATCATTTCAACCACTCAGCATATCAATCGGTATTAATCAATTATATCTGCCGAAAATGCGATATCCGGCTTTTCCGGACTTTCCCGAAAATATCAAACATTCTCAAAAGCAACCCTCTCAATATTCTATGCCTATCCTTGCATTGAGCTTTGTCGAGACAAAAGGGTGCTTCACAAGAGTCATGCTTGTCACATAATCTGCAGCAGATATCACCTGATCCGGAAAATTCCTTCCTGTAAGCACTATCTCGAGAGCGGCTCGCCTGGATTCTATAAAATCAAGAAACTGCCTGACAGAGAGCAGCTGCATTGGAAAGGCATAGGAAATCTCGTCGAGCACAAGAAGGCCGATCTTCTCGCTGTCCAGAATGCTATTTATCAGATTCCAGAAAACAAAGAATTCCTGCTTAAGCAGCTCTTCTTCAGGCGCAGTGTAATCTTTGAAAAAAGTTGATGCTCGGCTGAATTGGATGTATTTTACATTAGGGATTTTCTGAAAAGAGAATTTCTCTCCCGTATTGTCCTTGAAAAGCTGGACAATAAGAACAGAGAATCCTCTTCCTGCTGCCCGCAAAGCAAGCCCCATGGCTGCAGTTGATTTTCCCTTGGCCTCGCCAGTATACACGTGGATTAATCCCTGTCTTTCCATTTTTTCTGCGCCTCAATGCGAAAATATAGCATCTCGCTAATATTCCTGCATGGGCTGAGAGCCCAGCACACATCAAAAAAGGCTAACTGTCGCTAATGCTCATCCGCATTTTGAATATCCGCAGTCAAGGCATGTTGGCTCGCTGCACCCGCTTATAATCTCCACATTAGAGCTAAAGCATTTTGGGCAATAAGCCCCCTCTGGCGGCTCGGGGAATTCATCCTTGATAAGCTTTGTCTGGTCTTCTGAAAGAACCTCCTGGCCGTTGATTGACTTGAGCTTTCCTGTAGAGATCAAATGGCTTCTTAATGCCTTAGATATGCCGTGGGGTATTGAGTCAACTCTTTTAGGCCCAAAGCCTATTGGCTTGTCCCCTTTGATGGAATTAAGGTGCTTCAGCAGGCCTACAGGATCGCCCCCTATCTCGATATATTTCGAGATAAGAATGCCTAGTGCGGTTGTCAGGCCGCTGATCTCTGTTCCCAAAGGGGAGATATTAACAAATATTCTTGTAGGGCCGAGCTCGTCGTAATTGACGTGTATATGCAGGGGCCCCTGACCTGTCTGCACCTGATAATAAGCTGCCCTTTCAATCGCAGGATGCTGCTTTTCTTTTTTCTCATCTTTTTTCTTTTTGTCAAGATTTAAAATCTGAAAACTCTTGCTCCCGTCCCTGTATATGGTGACTCCCATGGCTCCGAGCTCGTATGCCTTGAGATAAACCTCCTCAACATCTTCTATAGTTGCAGAATTTTTCAGATTAACTGTTTTTGAAACAGAAGCATTGAGGTGCTTTTGAAAGGCGCACTGCATTCTCACATGATCTATCGGAGACAAATCATGGGCTGTGAGGAAAAGGTTCTGAATGTCTTCTGGAATCTCTGGCATACCCTTGAGGCTCTTGTGGTTTTTTTCTATTTTTTTCCACAGCTCTTCAGGCTTTAAGCCGAAATACCTGTGCCTTTCTGCAATCTGCCTGAAAAAAGGATTGATCTCATAGAACACATCCTTCTCGTTAGGCTCCTGCCCTGATTTAAGCTTGTCAATCGCAGCTGCATTGTACCTTGTATAGACCACTGCAAAAAACGGCTCTATGCCTGAGCCTTGAAGCCCCGCTGCAATCGCAATTGTTCCTGTCGGAGCAATAACTGTCCTTGCTGCATTTCCCGGCTTTGCATCTGTGCCTTTGAAATACTGCCCTGCTTTGTCATAGATGCTATTTTTGAAATAAGGGAAAACCCCCCTTTGCTCTGCAAGCTCGCAGGACATTTTCAGTGCTTCATCGTTTATGAATTTCATAAGCTCCTCTGCCTTTGCAAAGGCAAGCTCGTCATTGTATGGAAGCTCAAGCCTTACAAGAGCTTCTGCAAGGCCCATAATGCCTAGTCCGATTCTTCTTGTGCCCTTGACAAACTCTTCAATTTTCGGAATTGGAAAGTTATTCAGGTCTATCATGTTATTCAGGAACAGCACCGAATCTCTTACGCATTCCTTAAGCCTAACCCAGTCAAAATCCGAGCCGTCATTTTTCACAAAAAGAGAGACATTAATGCTTCCAAGATTGCAGGCCTCGTATGGAAGAAGAGGCTGTTCTCCGCACGGATTTGTTGATTCTATATTCCCAAGATGAGGAACAGGATTAAGCTTGTCATTTATCCTGTCTAAAAATATGACGCCAGGATCTGCTGTTTCCCATGCGCTTTTTACAAGATCATTAAACAGCTTTCTTGCATTCAGCTTTCCTGAAACCTTGTTGTTCTTCGGATTAATCAGCTCGATATCTCTGTCTTCCTTGACTGCATTCATAAAGTTCTCATCTAATGCCACAGAAATGTTAAAGTTCTCTAATTTTCCAGGCTCTTTTTTTGCATTGATAAATGCCATGATATCAGGATGATAAACAGAGAGTATTCCCATGTTGGCTCCTCTTCTCGTGCCTCCCTGATTTATCACTTCTGTTGACTTGTCAAACAATGTCATGAAAGATATGGGGCCTGATGAAAAGCCTTTTGTTGTGTTGACAACATCATTCTTTGGCCTTAATCTTGAAAAGCTGAAGCCAGTGCCTCCGCCTGACTTGTGTATCAGGGCCATGTTTGTCAGGGACTGATAAATCTCTGCAACAGAATCGTCAACCGGAAGCACAAAACACGCGCTTAGCTGCTGCAGGTTTCTGCCGGCATTCATCAGGCACGGAGAATTCGGCAGAAATTCGAACGCAGAAAGCCTTGCCCAAAACTTGTCTCTTGTTTTTTCAAAAAAAGGCCTTGCTTTTGCATTGTTAACAGCGAGTGCATTCAGGTTTTCAACGTATTTGTTGAAGTTTGAGAATAAATCAGAGGCTGACTCCCCCTCTGAATGGAGAAGCACCATTTTCGCGGTTTTCCCGGATCCGACATCAAGCTCTTTTACCCTGCACCTGACCCCTTCATAAACGTCCTTTTCATCAACAGCATCAAGATACAGCAGCTCTGCTAAAGCAACGTTATTGGCGACGCCAAACAGCCAGTGCTCGAATGTCGGCGAATCCTTCAGATATTTGTCCTTGATTACTTTTTCCTGATTTTCTGTAAGTTTTAATTTTTTCAGCGTTTTTAGTTTTTTTTCAAATTCCTCTTTCCACTCAACCATTTTAACCCCTCTTTCCCGGAAAACCCTGCCAACACAGTTCATGCATCCCTCTTCGCAGAACAGAAGATTACATATTCAACAGAGCTTTGACTTTTTTTGATTTGAACCCAGATGATTTCTCTTTGACAATCTCCCGGCATCGCCTCCCGATTCAACATGCTTTAATTTATTGCGCCTTATTAGTTTTATCTCGTCAATAAAAGATGATGCGTCATTGAACTCCTTGTATACTGATGCGAACCGGATGTATGCGACATTGTCAAGCACACGCAGTTTTTTCATGACAAGTTCGCCGATTTTTACAGAGTTTACCTCTCTCTGTCCTTTCGAGAGCAGATTTGATTCTATATTTTCACTGAGCTTTTGAAGCTGCTCAAGCGCAACCGGCCGCTTTTCACATGCACGAAGCATACCGCCAACAATCTTGTCTTTGCTGAATTGCTCTCTTGTTCCGTCTTTTTTTACAACAACCAACGGTATTAGCTCAATCCGTTCATAAGTTGTGAACCTTTTCTTGCATTTCAGGCACTCGCGCCTTCTTCTTGCCGAATCCGCAGTGGCCTCTCTGGTTTCAACAACTCTCATCAACTTTGAATTACAGAACGGGCAAATCATGAAAACACCAAAACCACTGCCTATTGTGTCTCAACAAGCAGACGGACACCATCTTTAGTTATAAACTTAAAAAAGAAAGTTCATGAAAATTTATAAATATTCCTGTTTTGCATAATATATTGGATAACATAACCATTAACAGACACAGATCAATTTTTCAAAAAAAAATAAATGGCCGGGATGCCGCGAAAACCGGAAAAACAGGAAAGCCAGCCTGTGCGAACAAACCAGTTGCGATAAACAAAAATCGCTAAAGCCTGCGATTGAAGCACAATATTTATAAAAAGGCCAAGTATTCACTGGAGCATGGAGTACGAAGAACTTCTTAAAAAAGCGTTAAACGAACTGCCTGCGAAATCTGAAGCAACAGAAAGGTTCACAATACCAAATGTGAAAGGGCATGTTGAGGGCAACAAAACAATAATAAGCAATTTTTTTCAGATTGCAAAACTGCTCAGAAGAAGCGAAGAACACTTTCTCAAGTTTATCCTCAAGGAGCTGGCAACTCCCGGCGAATTTAAGGGCAAGCTTCTTGTGCTTGGAACAATCGTGCCTGCTTCAAAAATAAATGATAAGATACAATATTATGCAGAAAAATTCGTGGTCTGCAAGGAATGCGGAAAGCCAGAAACCAAGCTCACAAAAGAGGGCAGCATATATTTCATAAACTGCCAGGCCTGCGGCGCAAGGCATTCAATAATCTACGCACAAAAATAGAAACAAAAAAAACAACCGCCTATGGCCCGCGGTCACTCTAAGCTCTCTTCAAACTCGCTTATTTCTTTTTCTATAAAAACCAGGTCTTTGAGAAGCATCTTCTTAATCCTGTGCCTGAATGAGAATATGATGATTATAAGCACAAACACGGCGGCGAATATCAGGGAAAACCTGCTGAATTCTGCGCCCAGGGAAAATCCAAAGAAAGAAAGAACTATCTGCTGCGGAAGCAAGCCCATCAGCGAGAAAAGCATGAATTTTGAATAAGAAATTTTCGAAAGCCCTGCAGAAAACGAAACAACAACATTTGGAAAAATCGGCAAAAATCTTGAGAGCAGGATTGCAAGTATGCCTTTTTTTTCAATAAATTTCTCAAAATGCCTGAGCTCTTTTGTCGGAAGATTGTGAAAAATTGTTTTTTCAAACCTTCTGGAGGCGAAAAAAACAAGCGAGGATCCTAAGAGAACAGCAAACACAGCAATAACAAGACCCACCCATGGGCCGAAAAGATAGCCGCCCATTACTGTGAGGATAAAGCCTGGAAAAAAAGGGATTATTGATTCAAGAAACTGGATAAGGAAAAACAGAAGCGGAGCAAAAATCCCGAAGCCTTTTATTGTCTCCTCAATATTGCCGTCAAAACTGTTTTTGACAGAGAAAAAAACAAGGACAAGCAAGAGCAAAACAAAAAGCACTCCAAGCCAGATTATTTTTTTATGGTGTTTTTCATTCATAACCATTTTCTACACAAACTGGTTTATATATTTTTAGGCTTTGTTGAAAACTTCGCCTTCGGCTCAGCCTTTGCCATCGGGTTCGCGTTTGATATTCCGTCGATAGTCGACGTGTCCCCGTCAACTGAAAATCAGTTGACACCTCAGAGAGGCTCCAAAAGTTGAAAACTTTTGTTACTTTAGGCGACGTTCGCTTTGCTCAGTCCCCTTGAACTTGTGGGATCGAGGTTGTGAAACAACCGAGAATCGCACTTCGCTTCGAACAGCCGAAACTGTTCTGGGACAACCCCCTTGTCGACAGGGA